>NZ_JBMLSD010000190.1:0-4939 GCF_049240685.1 Flectobacillus sp. | reverse complement strand
GAGACAAAAACTTCATTTCTTTGTAGTCTAAAATTCAACATGATATTATGAAACACCTTTACCTAATTATTTTACTACTATTTAACTATCAGTTAGTTTCCGCTCAAAAAGCTTCATCAAATTCACCAGTATGTATTGGGAGTACAGTTTCGCTGACTGCCAGTGGAGGAAGCTCCTACAGTTGGACAGGCCCCAATGGTTTTTCTTCAAATCTCCAAAATCCTTCGATACCCAATGCGACCGCATTAGCCTCTGGAAGATATACTGTAATCATTGATCAAAAAAGTTTTACACAAGATGTAGTTGTAGGACAACGCCCGCAGTATCCGAGATACATGTTTCAAGAAATTACAGGCGCAAAATTGTCGTTAATCTCTGTTCCAGGGCTAGAGTCCGACTATATAACCTATGCTTGGACAGGCCCCAATGGATTTAGTAGCAATGACAAGATTCCTGTATTTAAGGGCTTCAATGAGAAGGTACAAGGACTATATAAAGTAAAAATAACAGATGATTACGGTTGTATTCAAAAGGACTCGATTAATATCAAACTCACAAATGCAGATTGTCCTTATTCATTAACAGCATTTCTTCAGTCAAGTCAGACTGGTACAAGTAAGGAAATTTATATAGCATCATCATCTTCTCGTGATTACACTTTCTGTAAAAATACATTTGATAAATTAACTATCGACACTACCTATTGGGGTAGTGATGTGAAAGTTACATGGTTGAAAAATCAACAGCAAATTTCTGTAGGAACTCCTACAATTGGTATAGACACTGATGGAACTTATAGCGCCATTGTTACAAAAGGTGCATGTAGGTATGTTTCTTCTCCCATTAATATTAAGCTAACAGCCAATACACCAGTTTTAATAACTACAAGTGTAAATAGCAATATTATTTGTGATAAAAATGGCTCATTAACTTTGAATGGTAGTACTTATGGGCAAACTGTAGACCAAAAGTATGTTAATTGGCAATGGTTAAGAAATGATAAACCTATCGACAACACATCTGGATCGAGTATTACGGTATCAGATGAGGGTACGTACAAATTAGTAGTACGTGATGCGTTTTGCTTAGGTATATCGGAAGGTTTTGTCGTAAAAAAGACTAATAAGATAGAGGCCAATCTATCTGTTAGAACGAGCGTTCTTAATAAATATGAAACCAGAGAATTTTTGGTTTGTAACGACTGGTCAGATTACACTTATTTGTGGGTTGAAGGAGCAGGAGCAAAGCAGTTATTTCTAGACGGAAAACTCATTGGAAGTTATTCTGAATGGGAGACGCTCGTTTCAACTGATGATAAATTTGGAACTTTTGTACTGAAGGTACAGAATGGTGCCTGTGAGGCTTACGACACATTAACGATTACGAAAGGAAGTAAAGCAACTGCAGTACCCATTAGAAATAGCATAATGAACTTTGACATTTGCAAAAACCCTAATGAGGCTACGTCCTATCTTTCTATGAAAGAGTATATTGGTGGTGATTGGAGTAGTATTTGGTATAAAGATGGACAAGAGTTTAAAACTGGCTATGGTACATCCATGAGAGAACCTGGGGTATACCAGTTTATTGCTAAAAATAGCAAGACTGGTTGTGTGGCTCAAAGTCAATTATTAACTATTTCTCCAGCTAAAACACCGTTTGTCTATAAAACTTTTGAAAAGAAGAATATAAAAATTTGTACGGGTAATGAATACACACTTTCAAGCCCAGAGTGTCAGGGCGCTTATATTACCCAAACATGGAAAAAAGATGGTAAAACTATTTCGCCAGATACCGATAATCCTTGTAACTTAACAGTCAGTGAAGGAGGGAAGTACTGGGTAGAATGGCAGTTACAAGATTGTACTAATTACTCAGATACAGTGACGGTTGAACTTACCCCATCACTAGCACAGCCTATATTAAGTATGAGCTGTAATGGAACCTCATTTCAACTAAGCGCTGGTTCTAGTACTGCCAATACCTTCTTTTGGTACTCAAAGGGAGTTTATTTAGGCTCAACTAATTCGCCAAATTTACCAATCGATCAAGGAGCTAATAATAGCTATCAAGTTGTGGCATACACACAAGGAAGCTGTCCCTCCATTTCTTCTTTTTTGAATGTCAATAATAAACTTGCGGTCGAAAAAAGTATGATAACTGCCTGTTATGGCACACCGATAACTTTTACAGCACAAACCAATTTGAAAAATATTCAGTGGAGTGGACCAAATAATTTTACTTCTTCAAATGCACAATTACAAATATCTAATCCTTCACTTGCCAACAGTGGTGTTTACACCGTAAGAGCATGGGATACCAATATTGCTTGTGCTCTTACAGCAGATGTTTCGGTGTATGTATCAGTCGTTCCTACAATGACTTATTTTTCGACCTTGGAGGCTTGTGAAGGATTTACTTTTAAGTTTCCTAATCCTTTGTCTTTACCCGACAACAAGAATGTATCTTTTCCTGCTGAAACCTATGAGTTATACGGACCAAATATCAATCAGAAGGGTACATTAAATACCTTTGATGTTACAATTCCTGTTTATAACAAGAACTATGAAGGAACTTACACGTTGGTAGGTTACTCTCCTTATTCGTCGTGTCCTGTGAAAGTTACAACACAATTAAAAACTGTTTCTACCTGCAAAGACCTCCGCATAGACCAGCAAACCCTTAATTCCCTGAAGCCACCTTGTCCTAACGGAACATTTGATTTACCCTTCACTTTGATAGGTGATTTCCCTTCTAATCAGCAGATTGTGGCTAAAATGGAGCAAAATGGTACTGTCATTACGGTAGGAAAGGGAACAACTAGTCCCATCAAAATCACTATTCCCCAATGGTTTGATGTAGCCAATGTGTGGGTTGAAACAGTAGATGAAAGTATTATTTCTTCCCAAAGAACCCTTGCTATCAATTCAGTAGATAAAAATAGCGTACCCAAATTATTACCATCATTAGAGAGTGAACTGATTAGTAAAACCAATTTTTCAGGATGCGACTCGCTAGTATTGAAGATTGATAATGTTTCTGCTTTAGCGCTCGAAAAATCAAATACTCAATGGTTTTATAATCAAACTTTGACCACGACAAAGGATGTAAGCTATACTGTCAAACAGAATAAAGGAGGGCAATATGCTGTTCAAGTAGCATTTGCTTCGGGCTGTTCGTTAAAAAGTGAGGAGGTAAATGTTAGCTTTCAATATATTTATCCACCCATTAATGTTTACACCTACAATAACGATAACTATTTGTATTGTGGCAGAGAGAGTATGACTATTAGAGCCAACTCATATAATAATGCCACCTATTCTTGGAGTCGGAATGATACGCTTATTGCCACCACAAAATCGCCAACTTTAGAAATTAACAAGGAAGGTGTGTATAAGGTATCGATGTCTCTGGGTGCCTGTCGTTCAAATTCTGAAACCTTGCAAATTAATACCCGAAAAGATAAACTTATACCTGTTTCTATTTATTTGGGAGATATGGCAGTAGCACAACCTCTTGCTTGTAATTCCACCAATTATGTTCTCTATTCGAGTATAATAGAACCTAAAAGTATCGTGTTTTCTTGGTTAAAGAATGATGTTAAAATTCCTAATGTAAACACGGAGAATTTGCTAGTAACTGAGGCCGGAAGATATAGGCTTCAAGTAAGCTCAGGAGATTGTGTTGGGTTATCAAATGAGGTCATGATTAATAATCCATTAGTACCACCCACTATTGAATTTTCTATTACTACATTAGCAGATGAACTAAACCAGTACAATAGTATTCAGCCAGATACCATCAGTATTTGTAGTGGAAGTGGTATAAACCTAAGTTTTTCGATGTATAATAATCTTACTTCGGCGCAAGAGAAAAACTTGGTAAGTGGTACTCAAACATGGTATAAAGACAATCAAGTTATTTATATCCATAAATATGAAAACAATACCAATACCACCTCGTCTTTTTCAACTAATACTTTTTCCACTTACTCCTATGATTGGGGTCAGGCAGGGCTTCAAGAAGTTGGTACTTATAAAGTGGTGGTGAGTACAAAATTTAAAGATGGTTCAAGTTGCGATTTTTCTTCAAAAAACCTTACGCTAGTCTGGGCAAAAGATACCGTTGGTCTTCGATTTGTTCATTCAGGCTTAAGTGCCGCTTTGTATCCTAACGTAAGAGAATTAAGAACATGCTCTAATGAGATAAGACCATTTGAGGAATATATAAAATCAACGACGGGAAGGGTTAATGTAGCGAAATATACGATTCAGAAAAATAATGTAACGGTCAAAACAACCACATCCTTAGATACACTAAATAAGTTTACGATTTCAGAAAAGGCGACCTATCGCTTGATTGTAAATTATGAAACAGGATGTGTAGCCAAAACACAACCAATCAATTATTATCCTAATTCAATCAAGGTTGAGCTAAGATCTGATTTCCCTTTTTATATTACGAATGACTCTTTGAAAATTTGTAACACCATTGATGATAGCATTGTATCATCGATATATAGTGCTAATTCAGACCAATTTTCAAAAAACTATCAATATGTATGGTATAAGGACAATAGTCCAATCAAGAATACAAGCGCAGAAGTGAAGCAAGTCTCTGAGGGCATTTATCAGTTGAAGGTATCTTCAGGAAATTGTACAGGCGAATCTCCAAAAATAGTTGTATATAAACCTAATTTATCCTTGCCCGTTACGCCTGCAGATTCTGCATATTTTTGTGAAGGTAAAACGGTAGAATTAAAATTGCCAGAAGTAAAAGGATTACGATACCGCTGGCAATTGAATCAGCAAGAAATCGAAAATGCCACGACCGCATCTTTAACAGTAAATAAGTCAGGAGTTTATCGAAGCCTAGTTTACGATGAAAAATGTTGGGATAATAGTCTATCCGTAAAAGTCGGCCAACGTTCCAACATCCC
>NZ_JBMLSD010000189.1:0-10437 GCF_049240685.1 Flectobacillus sp. | reverse complement strand
ATTTTGCCTACATACCTAAAGATTCGTATAACAAGACTGATTACATATCTGTGATGTAATCAGTCTTGTAGAGACTATTTTTGAATTAATCTTTGTACTGCACGAAGGATGATATTCAAGTTTGGGTATTGTAAGTGAATCTCTATTTTTACCTTATTCCTGCAATCCTCTGTACGTTTCTAAATTATTTTTACAAATCTGTCACACAGCCCTCACTTGCCGAGGCTACGTTTTTCACATATTTGCGCAAAACACCTTGTTTGAATGGTGATTCGGATGGTGCCCAGTCTTTGCGACGTTCGGCCAACTCTTCGTCAGATACATGAAGATGGATTACATTATTTACTGCGTCGATAGTGATTTTATCACCGTCTTTTACCAAGGCAATATTACCGCCTACTTGGGCTTCTGGAGTTACGTGACCCACCACAAATCCATGTGTGCCACCCGAGAAACGACCATCCGTAATCATCGCAACTTTGTTACCCAAACCAGCTCCCATAATAGCCGAAGTTGGCTTCAACATTTCTGGCATACCCGGGCCACCCTTAGGGCCTTCGTTACGGATTACCACTACATGACCTTCTTGAATTTCGCCTTTTGATAAATATTCGATTACCTCTTCTTCGCGTTCACAAACCTTTGCAATACCTTCAAAGCGCTCACCTTCTTTTCCTGTAATTTTTGCCACAGCACCGCCTGTTGCCAAGTTACCGTATAGTACTTGAAGGTGCCCTGTTGGTTTGATTGGACTTGTTAATGGTAAAATAATTTTTTGTGAATCAAAATCTAATTCTGGTACATCGGCCAAGTTTTCGGCCACTGTTTTACCTGTCACGGTCATACAATCACCGTGCAAATAACCTTCTTTCAACAAGTATTTCATCAATGCAGGAACACCCCCAATTGAAAGCATATCTTCCATATAATACTTACCAGAAGGTTTCAAGTCAGCAATCAATGGAGTACGGTCCGAAATAGCTTGGATATCTTTTAAAGTAAATTCAACTTCAGCAGCGCGAGCAATTGCCAAATAGTGCAATACTGCATTTGTGGAGCCTCCCATTGCCATTACCATAGTAAGGGCGTTTTCGAAGGCTTTGCGAGTCATGATATCTCTTGGACAGATGTTTTTTTCCAACAGATTTTTCATCGCTGCACCGATAGCCAAACACTCTGCTTTTTTACCTTCGTGTGTAGCTGGGTAAGAAGAAGAGTTTGGCAATGTCAAACCCATAGCCTCCATCGACGACGCCATGGTGTTGGCCGTGTACATACCCCCACAAGCACCCGCGCCCGGGATAGCGTTACGAATCACACCTTCGTAGTCCTCGTCAGAGATATTGCCAGCAAACTTTTTACCTAATGCTTCGAATGCCGAAACAATATCTAATTTTTGACCTTTATATTCACCAGTACGAATTGTACCACCATAAACCAACATTCCTGGGCGGTTCAAACGAGCCAAAGCCATCATTGCTCCTGGCATGTTTTTGTCACAACCTACTACTGCAATTACGCCGTCGTACCATTGTGCCCCTACTACGTTTTCAATCGAATCTGCAATCAAATCGCGCGATGGCAAAGAGTAGGACATTCCGTTGTTACCATTGGTCATACCATCGGATACGCCAATTGTATGGAAAATCAAACCGACCATTCCGTTCTCTTGAACACCTTTTTTCACATGTACCGACAAGCCGTTTAGGTGCATGTTACATGTGTTTCCTTCATAACCTGTACTAGCAATACCGATTTGTGCTTTTTGCATATCTTCGCTAGTAAGACCAATACCATAAAGCATGGCTTTGGCTGCAGGGTTGGTTACTTCTTGAGTCAGTGTTTTTGAGAATTTGTTCAGTTCCATAACTTGAAAAGATGCTTTAGACTCTGCCCGACAGGATAGAAAACACGAGTCAGAGGGTTTGTATTATTCTTCTATTTTTTGACTTATTTTAAGTTCGATATTTCTGGACAGCAAAAGACCTTTCTCAGTGTGTGAGAAAGGTCTTTTTAATTATATACATAAAAGCCCGTCTCACACTTCACAGCAGAGAATCACGAGAACGAGAATGATATTTACAAATCCTACAACTTTCATAAAAAATAGCGAAATTTCGCTGATGTTTTTGCTAGTACTTTACAAATATACAGAGGTATATTTTTTAAATGCAAGAAAATGCCAAATAAAATTTTAGTAATAAATACTTATACCAATTTTAATTTTGGGAATTTCGCTTCATTTTTAGTCGATTAAAACAGTTTTTCTAAGAATTATGAAAGAAAATTTTGTGTAGAATATCAGTTTTGAAATAATATTTTTTAAGAAAATTTTGTAAAAATCTTAAATAGCGAAATTTCGCTGTTGTTTTTTAGGTGTTTTACTTTCTCCTAAACTGAATTATTCCTGCATTGGGAAACTCGATTTGTACTATATCTATATTTCCTTTAAAATTAGTTATAAACTGAATCGGGATATTTTCAAGTAAATCTTTTCCCAAAAAATAATCATAGTGAAAGTGGATAAGCTCTGAAGTTTGATTGTGATATTTAGCCAATAACCCTTTGTCTGATTTGTATATTTGCAAGATTCCATAAGCAGGATGTTCATAAATTCCAGCGTAACTGTCAATGTTATGCGACATCGATGCAAACAATACCCTGTTGGCATTTTGCTCTTTCATTTTCTTTTCTTCTGCAAAGATGGCATCTGCTTTTTCTTGCTTCATACGACTATGCCAGTCTATTTCAGGAAAACTAAAGAGCATGTCTGCAAGATTGTTTGTCACAACATTAACAAAGTAGTAATCGGCTGCACTGCTATTGGTAGTAACAAATATTCCTATGTTATTATTGGGAAAAAGGGTCATTTGTGAGCGATACCCCTCTATCGAACCATTGTGTTGAAGTCTTTGTGCTCCCCGATAAACATTCTGATTCCAGCCCATCCCATAAGTATTAAAGCCCAATTCAGGATATTTGGCTTCGGTTGGATATACCACGGCCAAAGGGGTATGATTTTCTTTTAGATTTTTGCTAGAAACAATCTGTAGGTTTTCATATTTGCCTTGTTGCAACTGCATCAATAACCAATGACTCATATCATCAGCATTGGATTTTATGGCACCCGCTGGCCCAATGGCATCTACATTACTCCCAAATCCTGCTTCTACCAATTGTTCCTCTTGTTTGCGATATGACTTGGCGTAGTCGTCTGATTTGAACAATTCAGGGTAAGTCAATACCGTTTGAGTCATTTTGAGTGGTTTGAGGAGGCGTTCTTCCACAAATTTTTCCCAAGTCATACCACTTACTTTTTCAATCAAAACTCCAGCCACCATATACATCAAATTATTGTACTGATACTGTTCGTAGGGCTTTTTGCTGAGGGGAAGATATTTTAAACTTTTAAAAATTGCTTTTCTATCAAGCGAGCTGTACAACCATACAAAATCATGACGAGGCAAGCCTGTTCTGTGCGAAAGCAAATCTTTGACCATTACCGTATGTTCGGCTTCTGTGTCGCTGAGCTCGAAGTCGGGCAAGTAATGTTTTACGGGTTTGTTCCAGTCTACTTTTCCTTCATCTACCAAAATGGCCATAGCGGCGGCGGTAAAAGATTTGCTGCACGATGCTATAGGAAAAAGGGTTTGGGACGTGACAAATTGTTTGGTAGAAGTATTTCTTTGTCCTAAGCCTACCGACCACAACACCTGCCCATCTTTTACGATACTGATAGCACATCCGGGTACTTTCCATTCGGTCATCCAACCATATATTTTCCCTTGCATATTGTGCAACATCAATTCGGTTTCGTTTAGCTTCGATACTTTTTGGGCTAAGGAAGCCTGTCCTATAAGTAAGAGTGTAACGCCAAGAATAATGGAGTTAAGAAGTTTTTTCATGCTTGATTATCAATTGATTTGCTTGTAAAGAGTATTTTAAATTTACGAGTCTCTCTTTAATTGGGCTAATAATTTCATATATATGTCGAATATTTGACATAATTGGTAGTAAAAAGTATCGAAATGATACTTTGACCATATAGAGAAGGCATTTTTTCTGGAAGAAAATCAATAACTTTGATTAATGAATTTAATTGTCTGTTTTAAAGAAAAAATAGATTTTTTAAAAGACTTTTTAGTAAAGCAACTTTTGAAGTTGCTTTATTGAAGCTCAGAATCTCTCAAAACGAACTTACCAATAACCAAGAACAGTTCGAGCCGAATTGTTCGGATATACAAATCAAACTCAACTATTCAATTTATTAATTTGTAAAACTATGAACCGTAGAGATGCACTTCAGCATGTAGCTATCCTTTTAGGAGGTGCTATATCTGCTCCAGTGATGGCTGGTGTAATGGGCGAAAAAACCTACAAGGGTGAAAGCCTTAGCGTAACTTTGGACCAAGAATCCCTGTTGGCCGAAGTAGCAGACATTATTATTCCTACAACCAATACCCCAGGTGCAAAAGCCGCTGGTGTCGAGAAGTTTATTGTGCGTGTAGTAAAAGATTGCTATACCAAGGATGAGCAAAAAGTATTCTATGATGGCTTGGCCAAATTGGACGGCGATAGCAAAACCAAATTTGGTAAGGGGTTTGCCGACTTGGATACAGCTCAAAAAAACGAAATGGTAAAACAAACCACAGTAGACAACAAGCCTTTCTTTTTGAAAATGAAAGAATTGACGGTTACGGGTTATTTTACTTCTGAAATTGGGGCAACCAAAGCTCTAGAATACCTCCCAATTCCTGGGCGTTTTGAGGGTTGTGTTCCTCTAAAACCTGGTCAAAAAGCTTGGGCTTTGTAAAAAATTACTACTCAAAATAGAATTTAAGATGTTGCTTTAAGCTTTCGGCTTTCAGCTTTGGGCATTCGGTAAAAACATTTAAAAACAATTAAACACTCGTTGCCTTGTGTTTACGAATAAGGCAACAGGCAACAGGCACAAGGTAAAGAGGGATAAATGTTTTTGCTGAAAGCCGTAGGCATTAGGCAACAGGCACTAGGCAAAGAGCGATAAATGTTTTTTGCTGCGAGCCGAAAGCCGTAGGCAACAGGCAACAGGCAACAGGCAAAGAGTGATAAATGTTTTTGTTGAAAGCTGAAAGCCGAAACCCGAAAGCCGTAGGCACTAGGCAAATGCTCTTTATTATTTCATAAAAAACATTATGGCTTATGGTCTAAAGCCTACTGCCTGAAAACTTAAACTTAATTTTGCTCACAAACTTATCGTTTCCTATTTTAACTTATTCAGAACAATGTCTTACTTAAATATAGATGCCGTAAAAGGCAATACCTACGACGCGATTGTAGTTGGGTCGGGTATTACAGGTGGCTGGGCTGCCAAAGAACTTACCGAAAAAGGCTTGCGCGTGCTGATGCTCGAAAAAGGTAAAAACCTAGAGCACGTTACAGGTTATGAGTATGCCATGAAAGACCCTTGGGATACCAAGTATAATGGTCGTCTTACTGTAGAACAGAAAGAAACTCACCCAAAATTGATGCGTGATTATCCGTACAATGAAATGACCGAAAAATATTGGTTCAATGATGCGGATTCATTATATAAAGAAGAAAAACGTTTTGACTGGTATCGTCCCAATATCGTTGGTGGAAAATCCATCATGTGGGGGCGTCAATCATATCGTTGGAGCGACCTCGACTTTGAAGCAAACCTGAAAGATGGTATTGCGGTAGATTGGCCTATTCGCTACAAAGATGTGGCGCCTTGGTATTCTTACGTAGAAAAATTTGTGGGTATTTCGGGTGAAAAACTAGGGTTGCCACAATTGCCAGATAGTGATTTCTTGCCGCCCATGGATATGTATTGTGTAGAAAAAGAAGTAAGAAAGCGTATAGAAAAAAACTATCCTGGTCGTGTTATGACGATTGGTCGTGTAGCCAACTTATCTAAGGCGGCTCAGGCACAATTGGGAGTGGGGCGTACAGGTTGCCAATATCGTAACAAGTGCTCGTTGGGTTGTCCGTATGGTGCTTATTTTAGTACACAATCTGCTACTTTACCAGCTTGTATGAAAACGGGTCGTTTAACACTTCGCCCCGACTCTATTGTAAGTGAGGTTCTGTATGACGAAAATAAAAAGAAAGCAACAGGAGTAAGAGTAATTGATTCTGTAACCATGCAAACTACCGAATATTACGCTAAAGTAGTATTCTTGTGTGCATCGGCATTGGGTACAACGGCCTTGATGTTGAATTCTACTTCGAATCGCTTCCCGAATGGTTTGGGTAATGACTCAGGAGAGCTAGGTCATAACTTGATGGATCACCATTTCCGTGTGGGCGCATCGGGCACGTGGGAAGGCGATGAAGATAAATACTACTATGGTCGTCGTGCCAATGGGATATATGTGCCTCGTTACCGCAACATCGGAAGCGATAAGCGTGATTATCTGCGTGGCTTTGGCTACCAAGGTGGCGGTGGTCGTGGACGTGGCGCTTGGGCTAGCAATGTATCAGAATTGAGTTTTGGCGCAGACTTCAAAGAGCAAGCAAGTGGTATTGGCCCGTGGTCGATGGGCTTGAGTGGTTTTGGCGAAACACTGCCTTACCACGAAAACCGTATGTATCTCGACAAAAACACAAAAGACAAATGGGGTATTCCTGTAGTAGTATTTGACGCAGAGCTGAAGGAGAATGAGAAGAAAATGCGTATCGATATGATGAACGATGCCAAAGAAATGCTTGAGTCGGCTGGTGTGAAAAACGTGAAAACGTATGATAGAGGTTCGTACTTAGGTATGGCTATTCACGAAATGGGAACAGCTCGCATGGGACGCGATCCAAAAACTTCGGTTGTAAATGGCAACAACCAACTGCATGCCATCAAAAACGTATTTGTCACTGATGGTGCTTGTATGACCTCTGCCTCTTGCGTAAACCCTTCATTGACTTATATGGCTTTGACAGCTCGTGCTGCTAGCTTTGCAGTAAATGAATTGAAAAAGCAAAATTTGTAGAATAAAGCATTTGATTTTATTTGTCATAAAAGCAGAATGTCATTTTTTCCAATCCCCGATATCTTTGATGGTATCGGGGATTTTTGTTGGGATATACTTCATGGCTTTTTTCTTTGAACATTTGAGAAAAGATTTTTCCTAAAGACAAAACACCCCTATTTTACCTCATCATTCGGGGCAAAAAGTGATATTTCCATGGTAATTCCTTGCAAAGTATTGCCGAATATTGGTTATCTTTAAACTCGCAAAAAATAAAACTTTTCAAATAAAGTTTTGTCTTTGGCGTTGAATGGGAAATATAATATCTTTATTTTCTCAAAGAGATACAATGAGTTTTAAAACAATATAACTCATCGGTATGTTGGAAAAACAAAAACTAATTTTATAAATACTATATCAAAATCCCGATTTAAAATGAACAGAAGAGACGCACTCTCAAAAGTTGCCTTATTGATAGGAGGGACGCTTTCGGCACCAACCCTTTTGGCAATGAGCAGAGCAGGTGAAGCTAAAAACACGTCTATGGCGCTTGAGTCGTTTAGCCTCAACGACACCCAGCGTAAGATAGTAGCAGAAGTAGCCGAGCATATCATTCCAAGAACAAGCACTCCTGGGGCAAAAGATGCAGGAGTACCAGCATTCATTGAAATGATGTTGAATGATTGTTACAAAGCACCGGAGCACAAAAGCTTCTTGGCGGGTGTTTCTGATTTAGAAAAGAAAAACTTCTTGACTCAATCAAAAGAGCAACAAGTTGCTACCTTGAAACAACTTGAGACTGATACGAAAGAGTTGATGAAACAATATAATGTAAAGCAAGTGAAGGTAGGAGATAACGTTGATAAAGAAAGTATGGATGCCGATATGGGTGTACCTTTCTGGCGTTTGATGAAAGAACTTACTTTGACAGGTTATTATACTTCTGAGCAAGGCTTGAAAGCATCATTTGTATATGAGCCAATTCCGGGCAAATTTGAAAATATCAAATTGAAGCCAGGTCAAAAAGCTTTTGCTTACTAAGAACAAGGCAAATTGGTATGATTAGGCTTAAAAAAAGTCGTAAGTATGAAGCAAAGTGATTACTTTATGAGTAAAAATCTTGCAAAATATTTAGATTATAGCTTAATGCATACAGCCTAGTGCGGGTAAAACGAATTTTATTTTATCCATTTATTTATTTTCTTTCAATACTTATAGAAGACATACAATGAATCTTAATATAGATGCAGTAAAAAACCAAACCTTCGACGCAATCGTTGTTGGGTCTGGTATTTCGGGCGGTTGGGCTGCCAAAGAATTAACAGAAAAAGGTTTGAGAGTAGCCGTACTTGAGCGTGGTCGCGAAATCAAGCATATCGAAGGCTACGAAACGGCCATGAAAGACCCTTGGGATTTTGCACACCGTGGTCGTCCAACAAACATGGCTGCCGAAGAGTATTGGGCTGGTATGCGTACTGGTTATACTGCCAATGAAGAGCACCGCTATTTGTTCGAAAACGATAAGCAAAACCCTTATATCGAGAAAAAAGGTGGTTTCGACTGGATTCGTGCTTATCATACAGGCGGAAAGTCCTTGTTGTGGGGACGTCAGTCTTATCGCTGGAACAAAGCCGATTTTGAGGCTAACTTAAAGGAAGGTGTGGGCATCGACTGGCCGATTCGTTATGAAGATTTAGCTCCGTGGTATACTTATGTTGAGAAATTTGCAGGTATTTCAGGTCAGGCAGAAGGTTTGGATGTGTTACCAGATAGCTATTTCTTGCCAGGAATGCCAATGACTGCGCCTGAAACTCATTTCAAAAATGCGGTAAAAAGTAAATTGGGTCGCCCAGTTACAATCGGTCGTGTAGCTCACTTGACCAAACCTGGCGCACAGCATACAGCCGTGGGTCGTGGTTCTTGCCAATACCGTAACAAGTGTATGCGTGGTTGTCCTTATGGTGGTTACTTTAGCTCATTGTCAGCTACCTTGCCAGCAGCAGCGCGTACAAAACGCTTGGTAATGGTACATAATGCCATTGTATCTGAAGTGATTTTTGATGATAAAACACAAAAAGCAAAAGGTGTTCGTGTAATCGACCAAAATACGCTTGCTGTAACCGAATACTATGCCAAAATCATCTTCTTGAACGCTGGTGCTATTCCATCTGCTTCAATTTTGATGAACTCAAAATCAAATCGTTTCCCTAATGGTTTGGGTAATGATAGCGACCAATTGGGCCGTAATATCATGGACCACCACTTAGGAGTAGGTGCAAGTGCTACTGTAGAAGGATTTAAAGATGACTACTTCTTTGGTAACCGTCCAAATGGTTTGTACATTCCTCGTTTCCGTAACTGGGGTAAAGACAAACGTGATTATTTGCGTGGATTTGGATACCAAGGTGGTGCTAGCCGTGCAGGTTGGGGTCGTGGTGTTGGTATGGATGGTTTTGGTGCTTCATTCAAGGAAGACCTAACTCAGCCTGGTTCTTGGTCAATTGGGTTTGGTGGTTTTGGTGAAATTCTTCCAAATGAAAATAACCGTTTTACATTGAGTGACCAAAAAGATAAGTGGGGCTTGCCAGTACTTTCTTTCGAATCTGAATTCGGACAAAACGAATTGAAGATGCGTGAAGATATGATGAACGACGCTGCTGAAATGTTGGAAGCTGCTGGTTTCAAAAATATTAGTACTTACAACAGCCAAACTACTCATATTGGTTTGGGTATTCACGAAATGGGTACGGCTCGTATGGGGCGTGATCCTAAAACTTCGGTACTGAACAAACATAACCAAGTACATGCCGTGAAAAACGTATTTGTTACAGATGGTGCTGCCATGGTTTCGGCTTCTTGCGTGAACCCATCGTTGACTTATATGGCTTTGACAGCTCGTGCGGCAGATTTTGCTGTAAACGAATTGAAAAAGAAAAACTTGTAGAACTTACAAAGTCTGTTCATATCTTTGCAAAAACGCCTCGAAAGAGGCGTTTTTGTTTTATTAAAAGCCCCAAAGTTCTAAAGCTTAAATTTGTACTTTTGCTCAAATCTTAGGGTTTCGATTCTATTTCTAAAAAATAAAAATATGAGTTACATTCATCAAACCAAACCTTTTGTAGTGCCTACTACAGACGGTAAACTCATCGAAGAACATTTCGGGAGAGTTGCCACTCAACATGAAAATGTCAGTATTGCTCGTATGATTGCTCCATCTGGTTGGAGTGAACCACACCAAAATCCTGCTTTCGACGAATGGACTTTGGTAAGTAAAGGAAAAAAACTGATAGAAGTCGATGGCGAAGTAATAGAGGTTTCGGCGGGACAAAGTATCTTAATAACAAAGGGAAGCAGAGTAAGATATAGCAATCCATTTGAGGAGGCTTGCGAATACTGGAGTGTATGCCTTCCTGCTTTTTCGATGGACACAGTAAACAGAGAAGAATAATTATTCGATTTTGGATTTGTGATT
>NZ_JBMLSD010000188.1:0-1519 GCF_049240685.1 Flectobacillus sp. | reverse complement strand
TTCACCCCATAAAACCCCAAATTCATCCCAAACCCTATCCTGCCTATGCCTTTGAGGGGCTGGCTGACGTTATATTTAGAGATAAATCAATTTATCGACTATTCACGTTTATCTCTTGTATAATCATGTGCTTTTCTAATACTCCAATCACTTTTTGCTCAACGCTTTTCAATAATCTTTGCTGCTCTCCAACTATTGAGCTAGTCATTTTACCATCCAACGAGCATTTATTGGCATACATCATTTAATTGTATAACAGTCTTTGAGCAAGGCCTAATTTAGACCTATATAACGGGGCTTGTATTCTTCTGACATTCAACCAATTTTCCGAAGTAACAAACGTTATACTATCGCCAACTATCCATCTTTTTCTAAAGGAAATAAAATAGTGTTTTTTTGTGCCCAATCGGAGATTTAACTATCTGATTTTGAGCGACTCTGGATAACAATATAGCTATTGGTGGATAGCATCTTTTCAATCAAACAAAATAAACTTGGTTCACTTTGTAATAGGTGAAATGTTAAAATTCAAACAGTCAAAATTTATGGGAAATCAAAGAATCACTGCGTCTGATTTATTCTTGGGAGCTTTAGCACTTCTATTGGTAAGTGTAAGTTTTTATCAAACTTGGCAAGGATTAGAGCAGATTTTTGGTCATGCGGCTATCGTTATTTCGCTTGCATTGTCCCTGTTGTTACTTTACTTATGTTGGTTGCTTCGTGAAGCTAAACTTACGGGTCGCCCAACAGGCAAATTGATGGCAGTGTATTCGTTTATTGCACTATTTTGCTTTATGGCAAACTTCAATGCTTTGTACACACGTTTTATGCGTACCGATATTTATACCGCCGAATTACGTGATATTAATGCTCGTTTCGACAAACTGGAGGCGGATGTGAATGCCAAATTCAACTATAAATATGATAAAGCGACTGCTCAAAATGTAGAAACTAAGAAAAAGCAATTGATGGAGCAGATTCAGGACAAAGGAAATCCTGGGATGGGAAATCGTGCACGTATGTTGATAAAGGATTTGGAAAAACTATTGGGTCAAAAAGTTGATATTCTTCGTCCTGTAGGTAATGATTATGCCGATTTGGCCGACCGTATGGGTCGCCAAATAGATGGTATCGTTTCTGACCTTTCGCCAGAGGAAGCTAAGTTAAAAACGGACTTGAGTATGGCTACTAAAAAATGGAGTGAAAAGATTCAGGAGATATTATTATTACCTAAAAAAGATAAGGACGAACAAGCGCAAGGTGTTATTGACCAGTCTTTGGCAGAATACAATAAGCTTGGACAAAAAGCTACGAATATTTTAGGAGAAGAAAAGTTTAAATTCGAGCCTAAAGAATCAAATACGCAAGATATTGGTAAAATCGGCTATGCCTTCGACCATGCCGTTCAAAACTTTGGCGTGTATCAGTTGGTCGTGTTGTTGGGCTGTATTCTTCTCGATTTTATCATTCCTATTATTTTGTTATTGGTTACCAAACCAGGTGATAATAACAACAATGG
>NZ_JBMLSD010000187.1:0-20721 GCF_049240685.1 Flectobacillus sp. | reverse complement strand
TCTAAATCTCATCTCCATTCACTTTAACTTGTGATTTCATCATGAATCCTACCTTTATCAATCAAACTAAACTAAAAAACCTTGCCCTTGCTCTTGGATTGAGTGCCTTTGCGGCGGTCGGCATGACCGAAAGGCAACAGCGTCTATCTTTAACCAAGGATACGGGCGACAGTGTCAAAAAAGACACGACCAAGTATGTTCTTTATAAAGATTTACCGCTAAAAGCTTCTCGAAAATTCAAATACCAAACCGACGAAGGTACTTGGATGTCATTGGATATAAGTCCAGATGGAAAAAATCTGGTATTTGACCACATGGGCGACTTGTATTCGATTCCTGCTACTGGTGGAAAAGCCCAAAATATTACCAAAGGTTTGGCTTTTGATACTCATCCACGCTATAGTCCTGATGGGAAAAAACTTTTGTTTATCTCTGATAGAAGTGGTTCGGATAACATTTGGATGATTGATTTTGAGAAAAAAGATACCGTTCAAGTAACCAAAGATCGTGACCAAAACTACGAAGCAGCAGATTGGACGCCAGACGGCAATTATATTGTATTTGCCAAAGGTAGTATGAATGTCCAACTATGGATGGTACATAAAGATGGGGGAGGCGGTGTGCAGTTAATCGATCAACCTGCTACCTTAAAAACCATCGACCCTGCCGTGAGTCCTGATGGACGATATATCTATTTCTCGCAACGCAATGGTGCTTGGAATTACAATGCCATGTTTCCACAATACCAAATTGGGATGTATGACCGTGACAATGGCAAACGCACTACGATTACCTCACGCTATGGTTCGGCATTTACTCCAACGATTTCGGGTGATGGCAAATGGCTAGTGTATGGTTCTCGTTTTGAGGATAAAACAGGTTTGGTACTTCGTAACCTCATTTCGGGTGATGAAAAATGGTTAGCGTATCCTGTACAACGTGACGACCAAGAGTCAATCGCCACGATGGGAGTTTTACCCGCAATGACTTTTACGCCAGATAATCAAGCTGTTATTGCTTCTTATGGTGGGAAAATCTACAAAATAGCCTTGAATGGAGGTGCTCCAACGCCGATTCCATTTACAGTAGATATGGATATCGAAATGGGACCAAGATTAGAGTTTAAATATCCTATTAGTGATACTACTCGTACATTGGCAACCCAAATTAGAGACGTAGTGAGTTCGCCAGATGGTAAGAAAATCGCTTTTACAGTACTAAACAGATTGTATGTGGCTGATTATCCCAAAGGTACGCCAAAGCGTTTAACTAATTTTGAGTTTACAGAAGCTCAACCAACTTGGTCAAACGATGGAAGTCAAATCACTTTTGTAACATGGACTGCCCAAGGAGGAAGTTTGTACAAAGTTCAAGCAGACGGAAGCAATCTACAGAAAATCACTTCTGTACCAGCCCTTTACAGTCAACCAGCATACGCTCCGAAGGATGATAAAATCGTATTTATTCGTAGTAAAATGCGTGCTTACAAAGAATCTGTAGGTCCTGTGGCCAATGGTTCTGAAGATGAATTATGTTGGATTGATACCAAAGGAGGAGAAATAACCGTCATCGACCAAGCTAAAGGACGAGAATATCCTCATTTTGTAAAAAAACAAACGGACAGAATCTATCTCAGCGGAGGCGAAGGAAGCGTAGTATCTATCAAATGGGATGGTACAGACGAAAAAACTCATGCGAAAGTTTCGGGTATTACTACTTACGGAATGAGCATCGAGGGAGAAGATTTTGCGCATAACTGTATGCTTTCAGAACGTACAGCTTCGGCAATGGAAGTGAATCGTGCATCAAACGCATCCAGAGTATTAATGTCCCCTGATGGTGAAAAAGCTTTGGCGCAGATTAACAATGATATTTATTCGATGACGATTCCTCAAACTGGTAAAACTGTTTCTATTTCTGTAGCAGATGCTTCTTCAGCGCAATTTCCAGCCAAAAAATTGACTGATTTAGGTGGAGAGTTTCCGTCTTGGTCAAGCGATTCTAAGAAAATCCGTTGGGCATTAGGGCGTTTTCATTTTGAATATGATTTTGATAAATCTGTAGCGTTTGAAGATAGTGTAAAATCAGCGAAGAAAGCACAAGAAAAAGCTAAGGCTGACTCAATTAGTAAAGCAAAAACAGATACGGTAAAAATCAAGACTGATGCTAAACCAAAAGTTGCTAAAGCTCCAGTCAAAAAAGCTGACGATACTTACAAACCTTTAGAAACAGAGATAAAGGTATATTACGAAAAAGATATTCCTCAATCTGCCATCTTGTTGAGAGGTGGTCGTATCATCACCATGAAAGGAGAGGAGGTAATTTCAAACGGTGATGTATTGATAGAAAACAATCGAATCAAAGCTGTAGGAAAAAGCGGGACGCTTAAGGCATCAGGTGCCAAAGTTGTAGATGTGAGTGGAAAAACGATTATTCCAGGTTTTGTAGATACTCACTCGCACATGTGGCCACAGTGGGGTATCCAAAAAAATCAGGTTTGGATTTATGCTGCTAACCTCGCCTACGGTGTAACAACAACCCGCGACCCCCAAACTGCTACTACCGACGTATTGACTTATAGCGATATGGTAGAAGCTGGTAAAATGGTTGGCCCACGTGTGTATTCAACAGGTCCTGGGGTTGGTTTTTGGTCCTATAATATCAAAGATTCTACAGGTGCAAGCAATGCCCTTAAACAATACAGCAAGTATTTTAATACCAAATACATCAAAATGTATTTGACAGGTAATCGCCAGACTCGTCAGTGGATTATTAAGGCAGCGAAAGAACAGCAATTGATGCCAACGACCGAAGGTGGTTTGAATCTCAAATTGAACATTACGAATATGTTAGACGGATACCCTGGACATGAACATACCATTCCCGTATATCCATTGTACAATGATTTAGTAAAATCTATATCATATTCAAAAATGGCGGTAACTCCGACGCTATTAGTATCCTATGGTGGTCCATTTGCTGAAATTTATTACTTCGAAACAGAAGACCCTTATCATGACAAAAAGATGCAATACTTCATGCCGTATGAAGAATTAGCAGAGAAAACTAGACGTGTGAGTGGTTGGTTTTTACCAGAAGAACACGTTTTCCAAAAACACGCCAAATCTATGAAATCAATGGTAGAAAATGGTTCTTTGGCTGGTATTGGTAGTCATGGAGAGTTCCAAGGTTTGGGTTATCACTGGGAACTATGGTCGATGCAAAGTGGAGGCATGAAAACGCATGATGCCTTGAAAGTTGCAACTATTCTGGGTGCTACAGCCTTAGGTTTGGATAAGGATTTAGGAAGTATCGAAAAAGGGAAATTAGCCGATTTGTTGATTTTGGATAAAAATCCTTTAGAAAATATTCGCAATTCGAATAGCATTAAAATGGTCGTTAAAAACGGACGTGTGTACGATGCCAATACGCTAAACGAGACTTATCCAAGCAACAATAAGCTCATTCGCAGCGAATGGGAATTTGAAAAACCTGCTAAGACTACGAATATTGACGAGTAGATGCAGTTGCGTCTGAGACGTTCCAAATTGAGTGAGTTTAGATTGAGTGAATGAGTGATTATTACTCTATGTCTCTCAAACAGATTCAATATCAAAAAAGCGGTCGAAAACTATTTTCGACCGCTTTTTTGATATTAAAATTCTGAATGAAAATAATCACTCAATTACTCATTCACTAAATATTCTCCTACAACGCACCAGCTTTGATTTCATCAACTACCGATGGGTCGAGCAAGGTTGAAGTATCGCCTAAGTTGCCCGTATCACCTTCGGCTACTTTGCGAAGAATACGACGCATGATTTTGCCAGAACGTGTTTTTGGTAAGCCTGATACAAACTGGATTTTATCTGGTTTGGCAATTGGTCCGATAATGCGTGTTACCGTTGCCAAAATGTCTTTGCGTGTTAAATCTGTATCGCCAACGTGTTTTTCGCAAATAACATACGCATAGATACCTTGTCCTTTGATATCGTGAGGATAACCCACTACCGCAGATTCAACCACACCCAAGTGCATGTTGATGGCATTTTCTACCTCGGCAGTACCAATACGGTGTCCAGATACGTTGATCACGTCATCTACACGACCTGTAATGCGATAATAACCATCTTCATCTCTCATACAACCGTCGCCTGTGAAATACAAGTTTTTGTAAGTTGAGAAATACGTTTGACGACAACGCTCATGGTCGCCATAAGTGGTACGAATGATGGATGGCCAAGGGAATTTAATACACAAATTACCCGAAACGCCATTTCCTTCGATTTCGTTGCCATTTTCATCTACCAAAATTGGCTGTACACCTGGCAATGGTAAAGTAGCGTAAGCTGGTTTGGTTTTCGTAATATTGGCTATTGGAGAAATCAAAATACCACCCGTTTCTGTTTGCCACCATGTATCCACGATTGGACAAAGCCCTTTACCAATTTTTTCGTTGTACCAGTTCCAAGCTTCTTCGTTGATTGGCTCACCTACTGAACCTAATACTTTTAACGAGCTTAGGTCTTTTCCTTCTACAAATTGGTCACCAAATGACATCAACGAACGAATCGCTGTTGGTGCTGTGTAGAGAATATTTACTTTATGCTTTTCAACAATATCCCAGAAACGACCCGCATCTGGATACGTTGGAATACCTTCAAACATTAAGGTTGTAGCCCCACAAGCCAATGGCCCATACACAATGTAAGAGTGACCAGTAATCCAACCAATGTCAGCTGTACAGAAGTGCGTTTGACCTTCTTCATACTGAAAAACATTGGCAAAGGTATACGATGAATATACCATATAGCCTCCTACTGTGTGAACTACTCCTTTTGGCTTGCCAGTCGACCCAGAAGTATATAGGATAAACAGCATATCTTCCGAGTCCATTTCTTCAGCTGGACAGTCGGCCGAAACCAATTTTACTTCGTCTTCCCACCAGCAGTCACGACCTTTGAGCATAAATACAGGCGTGCGAGTACGAGTCGAAACAATCACGCGCTCAACACTTGGACATTGAATCAAGGCATCGTCTACGGTAGCTTTCAATGGAATCTCTTTGTTGCCACGGAAAGCGCCATCGGTTGTTACTACGATATTACATTGAGCATCGTTGATACGGTCGGCGATAGATTGCGCAGAAAAACCACCAAATACCACCGAGTGAATCGCACCAATACGAGCACAAGCCAATACTGCAATCGCCAATTCTGGAATCATTGGCATATATATACAGATACGGTCGCCTTTTTTGGCGCCATTTCTTTTCAATACATTTGCAAAGCGACAAACTTGCTCATGTAATACCTTATAAGTAATTGTTTGAGAAGGCTCATCTGGGCTATTTGATTCCCAAATAATCGCAGGCTGATTACCTCTTGTTGCCAAATGGCGGTCAAGACAGTTTTCGGTAATATTTAACTTTCCACCTTTAAACCAAGTCACCTTTGGATCGGTAAAATTCCATTCTAAGGTCTTTTTCCAAGGTTTTCTCCAATAGAAGTTCTGAGCAATTTCACCCCAAAAGCTTTCTGGGTCTTCAACACTATACTGATACTTTTCTTGATAGTCTTCGAATGATTTTATTCTTAAGTCCATTGTGTGATTATGTTTTTGGCCTGCTCGTATCTTTTTTAAAAATAACTTTTTAGTAAAGCTATTTTTTTCATAGTCTAATTGACAGGTCTGAATAGAAGGTACGAATTGTTAAATTTTATACTGTAAAAATACAAGATGTTTTTTTCTTTATACTAACTCTTGAAAATGTTTTATGCTAATTTAATATATATTTTATTGCTAAAATATTATATACTAGTAATATAATACAAGTTGAAAAATGGATGTTGCATTTTTCGAAGAGTTTTTGAAGAAAATTGTATTTTTTATTGAAGTAAAAAAATAAAAAATAGTTTTGAGTTAAAGTGTGACAAGTGTTTGGTAAGAAAAAATGATATAGAAAATATTGCCGATTGTCAAGTGACTTGATTATAGTTAAAATGGTATTTCTTTGTATGTATAAAATAGATAAATCCTATAAAACAAGACTGGCAAAGCCACAAGTGCTTTGCCAGTCTTAAAATGTCGAGAAATTTGGTTTGATGAAAGTTTTTTAAGAAATGTTTTGTAGATATATCTGCTTTTTGCTACACCCTCCGAAATAAAATTCTCAAAACTCCTCAGTCAAAACTCAACACTTCCTAGTGTCCTCCACCAATTTCGATTTCGCTAGTCGACATAACGTTTACCAACCAAATAGCGGCGCCAATGATAGCTGCGGCGATAATGATTCTTAAAATCCAGTTCGGTTTTTTTTCAGTTTCTGTGTTCATGTTACAATGGGTTTTAGTGTTTTAAACTTGTTTTTCTGTATATGCTAAGCCAATGTTGCGCTCTTGCAAACGTTGGGTGATTTCATGTAAAATAGCGGGGTCGTCGATTGTCGACGGCACATTGAAGCTTTCGCCATCAGCAATTTGACGGATAATTTTGCGGAGAATTTTTCCTGAACGAGTTTTAGGTAGACGTTTTACTAAAATGGTATTTCTGTAAAAAGCTACAGCACCTATTTGCTCACGAATCAAAGCGATACTTTGTTGCTCAAGCGTATTTTCGTCAATATCTTGTCCATCTTTCAGCACAGCAAAACCTACAGGACGCTGTCCACGTAGCTCGTCGGCGATACCCACCACGGCGCATTCGGCGACTGCTGGGTGTGAGGCAATGATTTCTTCCATAGCACCAGTCGAAAGACGGTGACCTGCCACATTGATTACATCGTCGATACGACCCATAATAAAGACATAGCCATCTTGGTCGATAAAACCGCCATCGCCTGTAAGGTAATAGCCTTCAAAAGTAGTTAAGTAAGAGGTTCTGAAGCGATCGTCGTCATTCCAAAGTGTTGGCAAACAGCCCGGAGGCATTGGGAGTTTGATACAAACATATCCATCCTGATTAGGGCCAAGTTCTTCGCCAGCTTCGTTCAAGATTTTCAACTCAAAACCACAGACAGGCTTGGTTGCCGAACCAGCTTTTACAGGAAAAGCTTCGATACCAACCATGTTGCCTACAATTCCCCAACCCGTTTCGGTTTGCCACCAGTGGTCGAGAATTGGCAATTGAGTAATTTGTTGTAACCACTCAAGGGTAGGAGGGTCGCAGCGCTCGCCTGCCAAGTAAATAGCTTTGAGAGAGCTAATATCATATTTTGCCTTTAGTTCGGCGTGAGGGTCTTCTTTTTTGATTGCTCTAAAAGCAGTTGGCGCTGTAAAAAAGCATTTTACTTTATGCTCTTCAATAACACGCCAAAAAGTACCCGCATCAGGCGTTTTGATAGGCTTTCCTTCGAATAAAATGGTTGTGCAACCATAAATCAAAGGGGCATATACAATGTATGAGTGTCCCACTACCCAACCTACATCCGAGGCTGCCCAATAGACATCGCCAGGTTGTACGTCATAGATAGCACGCATCGAAAAATTCATGGCTACCGCATGACCGCCATTGTCTCGGACAATACCTTTGGGTTTGCCTGTAGTTCCTGAAGTATAAAGGATATATAAAGGATCTGTTGCGTCTACTATTTCGCAAGGAGCTTGGTCTGACTGCTCGACTAATTGAGTATAATCCACATCGCGTATGTCGACCATGCTAGCTTGAGCCTGTGGGCGTTGGAGAATCACACAGTGCGCAGGTTTGTGCTCAGAGGCTTCGATGGCTTCGTCGAGAAGAGGCTTGTAGGGAATTACTTTTTCGAACTCAATGCCGCAAGAGGCCGAAATCATGACCTTTGGTTTGGCATCGTCGATACGTACCGCTAACTCATGAGGGGCAAACCCACCAAATACCACCGAGTGAACAGCACCCAAACGAGCACAAGCGAGCATAGCAATGGCAGCTTCGGGAACCATCGGCATATAAATCACGACAGTGTCTCCTTTTTGAACGCCTAAAGTTTTGAGTCCACCCGCCAATTTAGCTACCTCTTTGGTAAGTTCGCTATAGCTATACTTTTTTATACTTTTGGTAGCTGGAGAGTCGTAAATGATAGCAGTTTGGTCACCTCTGCCGTTTTCTACGTGGTAGTCAAGAGCCAAGTAGGCCGTATTCATCTTACCACCTTTGAACCAGCGATAGAAACCTTTGTCATCAACAGACAAGGTTTGATTGGGAGCTTCAAACCACGAGATTTGCTGAGCCTGCTCGGCCCAAAAAGCCTCACGATTATCAATGCTGAATTGGTATTTTTCTGCGTAAGACATTGATTTATAAGCTTATATTTTTGTTTTGTTATAATTTTAATAGTAGCAGTCAGGTTGGTGATTTTACTTGAAAATACCCTAACGGTTCATCGAAATCGTTGGTTTATGAACGGTTATCAGTTTGACTGATTCCATGAGAAAACATGAATATTTTCACAATACTAAATTAAGTGATTACACGGAATAACAGTGAAAAACTCCGCTAAACTTAGCTAGTTGCAATACCAAGGGCTAAAGCATTGACTTTTGAGACCAAAGTACGGGTAGAAAAGGGCTTGGGCACATATAGGTCGGCTCCGATGGCATATCCTTTTTCCATATCAGATTCTTTGTTTTTTGCACTCAAAAAAACAATTTTGATATGGCTCAACTTGAGGGTGCTTTTGACAAAATGGCAAACTTCATAGCCATCCACATTGGGCATCATGATGTCCAATAAAATAATAGATGGAATCTCACGTTCGATGATGTCAAGTGCTTCTTCTCCATCACGAGCAATAAATACCTGATAACCCTCTTTTTTCATCAGGAATTCAAGCGACATCAAAATGCCTGGCTCGTCGTCAACTACTAATACTTTTAATTGCTGTTTCATCTTTAATGAGTTTTTTTATTAAGAGTCAAAAGGCATACAGTGGTAAAGTGGTAGAGTGATTTTAGATTGATATATACTTGAAAAACAGATGATTGTTTTTCTTGTTCTCCAATGCTTTCTTCCACTTTGTCGCTTTGTGCCTGTTCTCTTTATCCCTTTTATCCTATATCACTGGAAGCATAAAGGTAAATTTTGAGCCATGTCCTACTTCGCTTTCTACCCAGATTTGACCTTGGTGTAGTTCAACGATTTTTTTAGAAATAGCCAATCCTAATCCGCTTCCTTTCGGTTTTTTGATAGTTTGATCTTCTGCTTGAAAAAATTTATCGAAAATTAGTCGCTGAAACTCTTTCGCTATCCCCACACCATTATCTTGGATACTGGTATAAATTGCCCCTTCTACATAGTGTGTTGCTATCTGTATTTCGCCTCTATCTGCCTCACAATATTTGATGGCATTAGAAATAAGGTTTACCACCACCTGTATCAACTTATCTCTATCTGCCTCAAATTTCGGCGCAAAACGGTCTGGTATGAATAATACTTTGATTCCTTTTTCTTTGGCTGGCTGATAAAGTGCATCGATACTATCTTTCACAATTTCTTGAATATCTACGTTTTCCTTAATCAGTTTCTGGCGGCCAGATTCATATTTTTCTAAATCTAGCACCTGATTAATTAATCGACTCAAGCGGTCAGATTCTTTTACGACAGTACCTAAAAAATGCTCTCGTTCTTCTTGGTCCATATCTGGATTGTCGTACACGATTTCGGATAAAGCCCTGATAGAAGTCAGTGGAGTGCGTATTTCGTGTGCGACTGTCGACAAAAAGTCGTCTTTGAGCTTGTCGGTACGTTTCAAAATCTCATTGGCTTCTTTGAGTTCGGAAGTCGCTTTTTCTAGTTCGATAGATTTTCGGCGAAGCTCTTTATTATTGACCATCAATTCTTGCGAAGCTCGAAGAATATTGACTACTTCGTCCATCGAAATATGTTCTTCTTTGGAGATAGAAGCCACCATAATTCGAGCGGAGGCAGCGCCCACAACACCCGCCAAAAGCTTTTCGGAATAAGTAACTAACTTTGGGTCAGCCTTTTTGTTTTCTAAATTTAAACTATGTTTTTGGGCAAAAAGCCGAAGAACTCTGTCGGTTCGCCGTTCGCCAAAAAAGTTGAATAGGAGTGTCCTGATGTCATTCAGGTAAGCCGTACCACGCCAAATAGTAGTATTATCAGTAAATTTGGAATGACTGAAAATATCTACAAAAGTGACTGCCTGATTGAGTTCAATAGAGGTAGATTTGGTGATTAATGAAATGGAAACATAACTACCAATATTGAAGAACATACTCCAGAATATGCCATGTGAAATGTCATCCATTCCCTCTAGTCCAAATAGGGCAGAAGGGCGCAAGGCTTTGATTCCCCAAAGACCTTCCTCCAAAATAGAGTGAGGAAACAGCCCTGCACCAATCAGCGATGGAAGTACGAGAGTATAAAACCAGATAAAGGTTCCTGATAATAGTCCAGTAATTGCGCCTTTACGGTTTCCTTCTTTCCAATAAATACCACCAATAATGGCAGGAGCAAATTGCGCAACGGCCGCAAACGAAACCATCCCGATAGATACCAACGAGAAGTACCGAGCAATAGCTTTGGCATAGATATATGCCAATAACAAAATGATAAAAATGCTGACTCTTCGAATATTATTGACTAGGCCACTAAGATTGTTTTCGTATTTACCAATAACCTTGGGGTATGCCAATAAAATCGGCATAACTAAACTATTAGAAACCATGATACTGAGGGCAATGGTTTCGACAATAACCATACTTGTAGCGGCCGAAAACCCTCCGATATAGGTAAGTAAGGCTAGGAACTTCGCATCGTATTTGAGAGGAATCGCCAATAAGTAATTGTCGGGATTGACATCATGATTGGGAAACAGTAATTCTCCTCCAAAAGCAATAGGCAATACAAAAATATTGATAATCAACAAGTACAGTGGAAACAACCACATGGCCTTATTGAGATGTTTTTCGTTGACATTTTCGACTACGGCTACCTGAAACTGCCTCGGTAAAAATAAGATGGCACTCATTGATAAGGCAGTATGCCAAAACCAAGAGGAATATTCCCCTTTGTTGCCATCTATCAAAAACTGAGATTTTAATTGTGGATGTAAAGCTGCATTATTGAAAATATCACCAAATCCATTGAATACACTGTAGGTGACAAACACCCCTACCACAATAAAAGCCAGCGCTTTGATGATAGATTCGGCAGCGATGGCGGCTACCATCCCCTCGTGGCGTTCTGTGGAATCGATTTTTCTTGTACCAAAAATAATGGTAAAAAGCCCCAAGCCCATTGAGATATAAAAGGTGAGGTCATCCAAGAAAATATGGCTATTAGATGGAGAATCGGTATGAGTTAGAATTCTAAAACTACTTGATATCGCTTTGAGCTGAATGGCAATATAAGGCAAAACTCCCACTAACGAAACCAAGGTTACAATAATACCAAGAGTAACATTTTTACCATATCGTGACGAAATAAAATCAGCAATAGAAGTAATTCGATATACTTTAGAGATACGAATGATTTTGCGAATCACCAACCACCAAAGAGGCATCATGAGTGTAGGGCCTATATATACCGAAAGATATTCGATACCATAGCTTACAGCTCGCCCCACCGAGCCATAAAAAGTCCATGCCGTACAGTATATAGCCAAAGAAAGCGCATATATGTAGGGGTTTGTTACAAGGCTTTTGCCTTTTTCAGAACGTTTTTCGGCCCAATACGCTACACCAAATAAAAATGCCAGATATAGTAAGGACGCCAAAACTAAGATTATGCTATTCATCGTGATTCGAATGGTCTTGGTTTTTGTTTAGCTCTCTGACATTAAGATAAATCACTACAATCAAGATTAACCATAGCACAAAGACGTATAAAAAGAGGCTTGGAATGCCTGCTATTTGAGTGTCCAGATTGAATATAGAAATAATCGGGAAATTGTATAACAGTAAAAACAAGCAGCTGATAATAAAAAGTCTTTGCTCTTTGATTGATTCTTTCATGTTTTTAGGAATATGGTCGATTTGCTGGAGCGTGGCCATGAGGTTAATTTTGAAAGCAAATGATGGTTGCTTTATGGTATCTTTCCAATGGCGGTCGGCTTCATACCGAATTTGTCTATTTTATCTATTTGCATCATTACCAATTTACCAGAAATATACTTAATCTTCATTTTTGACGATTCAAATCGCCCCAATAATCTGTTTTTTTGAGGAAAAAAGACCAATGAAGTCCCTCGGAGGAGGCTATCTCTAGTATATATACATAATTACTGACAGTGTCAAGCAAAATAATAAGAAATAAGACTTATTCAATAAAAAATAGACAATTACTTAGCTAAGTTGGTAGAGTTTTTGGAAAGCAATATCCCCTTAAACTAAGAATGTATGCCAAGAGCCAAAAATGACTTCATTGACATACATTACTCAACTCATCTATCCCTAAAAACTATATTTAGTACTGATTTTTGGTTCAAAGTAGTTTGTTGTAGTAAACTACTTTGAGTAAAACATATCTTGCAATAATCAATCAAATTTGACTTGATTGCGATTAGGCGTTTTCTTCGTTGAATTCGCCTTGAAGGGCATATTTCCCAAAAATTAACAACCCACCCGTGATGATTGGTGTTAGGATAAACATGATGATAATTCCAAATACTAGGTCATCTTGCTTTCCAGAACTCAATTTAGGAAGCCCTAACACCGTGATGCCAAACCAAGCAGCTGCGATACCGAGGGCAATCCAAACGATACCTAAGATTTTTTTTATTCCGTCCATTTTTATAAAAATTTAGAATGTATTCAATAGAAGTTATTTGTTAAGTATGATTGCTGAATTGTGAGTGGTGAATTGTGAATGTAAATTTTTACTTCCAGAATTCTATATTCAAAACACACTATTCTCAATTCAGCATTAAAACCAAAGAGTCATTTTTGCCTATAGCTTAAAGCCTACAGCTATTACTCTACTCCTCCTTTTTTCTCTTTGATATAAAGCAAGCCGATGACAAAACAAATACCTGCAATCAACATAGGATATTTCAAACCCTCTAAGTATGGCTGAGCGTTTACCACTGCCTGACCAGCTTTTTCGGCGGCATCATTTGCATCTTTTGCTTTTGATACCAAGTAAGTGGCAATTGCTGGCATCAAACCTCCAAATACACCGTTACCAATGTGGTATGGTAAAGACATAGACGTGTAGCGGATTTTTACTGGGAACATTTCTACTAAGAACGCCGCAATTGGTCCGTAAGCCATCGTCACAAATATTAGCTGAATAAATACCATCCAAATCATGGTCCATTTATCGCCTTCGTTCAATTTTACGGTTTTAACAACATCTGGTTTTGGCGCCTCTTTTGAAGCATCAGCCAAAACTGTTACTTTTTTCACTTCTTTATATTTTGTACCATCAGTAAACTCTTTAGTAACTGTTGTAGTAATCAAAGAATCGGCTGTACCTTCTACCAAGCCTCGTTTAACTTCTTCAGTTGTTTTAGCCGTGATTTCTTCTTTGCTCTTGATGTTTGCAGTCTGATAAATTTTCTCATAAATAGGACGGTAGCAAAGTACCCCCAATAACATACCTGTCAACATGATACCTTTACGACCAATTTTGTCTGATAACCATCCAAAGAATACAAAAAATGGCGTACCCATCATCAAGGCGATAATCAAAAGGGTGTTGGCTTGTTGGAAATCGATATTACAAATTTTCAACAAGAAGGTCTGTGCGTAGAACTGACCCGTGTACCAAATCACCCCTTGACCCATCGTAGCACCAAACAATGCAAGCAATACATATTTGAAGTTATACTTATTACCAAACGACTCTTTCAATGGATTTGCCGATGTTTTACCTTCTGCTTTAGCTTTTGCAAACAAAGGCGACTCGTGCATATTTTTACGAATTAAGACAGAAACATATACCATGATGATAGATACCCAAAATGGAACTCTCCATCCCCATTCTTCAAATTTTTCTTTACCTAATGACGATTGTGTAATCAAAATCACTGCCAATGAGATAAACAAACCTGCCGTTGCAGTAATTTGAATCCAAGAGGTCCAAAAACCTTTTTCGTTGGCAGGTGCGTGCTCTGCAACATACGTAGCAGCGCCACCGTACTCGCCGCCCAAGGCCAAGCCTTGTAACAAACGAAGTACCAATACCAATAGTGGCGCAAAGAAACCAATAGTTTCATAACCTGGCACACAACCGATGGCAAATGTAGCGCCGCCCATCAAGACAAGTGTTACCATGAATGTGTATTTACGACCAATCAAGTCACCAAGACGACCGAAGAAAAGCGCTCCAAAAGGACGAACTACGAAGCCCGCTGCAAAAGTGGCAAGTGTTGACAAAAATGCCGCTGTAGGGTTGTCTTTTGGAAAAAACTGTGTTGAAATAATAGTGGCTAAGCTTCCGAAGATATAAAAGTCATACCATTCGATGAGGGTTCCAACCGATGAAGCTCCAATGATGGATGCTAGTCCTGCGGTAGATTTCTTTTCTGACATAGTTGCTAATGGTTAAACGGGGTTAATACTTTGATTTAGGGTAAAGTTGAAGTTCGAGGGGCTTAGTTCTACGCGCTCTGCCCCTCTGGCCTTGCTTTACAATTTTTTTGTAAAAGTGATTTTAGAAATTATATACGACTACTGCTTGTAAACGATGGTTTGTAGCTGTAAACGAACGCGCAAGGTCACCGCTTGCAGGCTTGAATGAGATGTTACTTGGCAGGGTTCCTGAGGCATTTGGCACAGTGCCGTCTACATCTGCCCAATTCATTGCGCTGAGTTCGTATTCAAGCGAAAACTTCATTTTGCCAGAATAAAAATCAACTCTTGGTGACAATCTGAACATGCTATCAAAAGTTCTTGTTGTACTGATACCTCTGCCTAAAAATGCTAAGCTACCGCTCTGGATATCAGATTTATTGATGGCCTCAGATAATCCTAGATTTTTCATGTAACCGACAAATACGGCTGGTTGTACAGATTTTGATTTGGTCGAAATCAACTCACCCCAAAGGTTCCATTGATTTTGAGCTACATATTTCCATTCGCCTGTAGTGGCATTACGATATTCGGCCAAACCTCCCAAGCCTACATACTGCGTATAGCTTTGTCCATACGTTGTATGAAACTTCGCTGTTAGCTTACTAGAGGTATATTTTGCATAAGCCAACAAGTTGAGCGTGAATAGGTTGGTCGTAATATTTTTAGAAATATTCGGAGCTCCTGTTCCTCCCCAAGCGCCTGTGCTTGGGTTTTGTGTATCTGTAATTCTTGGGCGAATAGCATTACCTTCCAAACCGATACTTGCTAAGAACTTCTTGTTTTCTACACCTAATTGCGCGGCAAATGATGGTGTCGTAGCATATTTGTAAGCGTCAACCCCTGTTCCTGAGCCAAATGCACCTGCTGGGCTAAATCCTTGTAAATCATACCCAAATAGCACTCCAGTAAATGATACAAGGTTCGAAAGCTTGTGTGTCAAGCGAACTTGTGGTATAAACGAGAATGGGTTGAACGGAATCCCTGTATTAAAGTTGGCTGTTCCTGGAAAGCACTTTGGTATAAAGTTGGGATTCCAGTATTGACCTACCAGTAATTGAGTTTTTGCCCAATCCAGCGCTACATAAGCGTGGCGCAAGCGTAGTAAGTTTTCTGTACCGCCTCCCGATGTGCCCGCGATTCCGTTGGTTATACCAAAAAAGTCGGTTTCAAGTATCCCACTTGCTTTTGCTCCAAAAGCACTTATTCCTCCGAATTTTACGCCTAATCTTGTTACAATGGCTGAGTAACCGAGCTGCGGAATGGCGTTTGCGTCGTCGTTACCATTGGGTGTTAGTGTTGTTCCCGAGCGAGTTGGCAGGTTGGTAGCATCTGAGGGATACACATCTAATACCCCATCTCTCAGGTCTAAATTTCTTCTTGTATTATAGTAAATATCATTTCTCACAAACCCGTACACTGTCACTTTTTGCTCGGCAGGAGCCTCGGTTTTAGCTGGCGTTGATGCCGTTGTCGAACCAGAGGTTGTACTACTTTGAGCGACAATGCTAGACGTGCAAATAGCTGTGCCTAACACCGATAATAAAAATTTTTTCATAATCGAAGAATGGTTTTTGTGGTCTTGTTTTGTTATAAATTGCCTTATAGAGGCATTTTTCAAAAAGAACTAAAACAGTTCTATGGTTTTGTTTTGTTGTAATATTCTGTGCTTTTTTTGCACTGGTTTATGATACAAACCTCATAAAAAAAACTATACCAGCAATAGCAGTGGTATAGTTTTGCAATTTTTGTATAGTTTTGACTATCAGTTATTCTTCGAAAAATGATAAAATTGGTAATTAGGTGGAGTTTTTAGTTATAAATATATCATGAAAAACCCATCGCCTTAGCCTAGTGTTTTAACCTTTCCCATTTGATGAGCATGAATTTATCACCAAGCTCTGTAACAATCATCCCTGCGCCTTTAAGATTGTCTCTATTGGCATAGAATTCTGCTAATTCTTTGTGGTTCAGTATTTTATAAGTAGGATGGTACTCATTTCCTTTGGGTACTTTTATCTGATATTTCTTTACCCAGTTCATCACAGAAACGTGAGAAACACCTAATAGTCGCTCAATTTCGCGGTAAGTAACACCTTCAATATAGAGCTGAAGTGCTTTGATGACATAGTACTGAGAAATACCTTTACCAAGCTTCTCTACGGTAAAGTTATAATTACAGGTTTTACACTTAAAGCGTTGCTTATCCTTGATAACTCCGCTTTTGGTGACTAATGATGAGTCACATTTTGGGCAATTTGGGTTTTTCATAGATTTTTTTGTGATATATTACGGTTAGCAAATATATATCATTTGAGCAACAATATAAAAGTTTTTGGATACTTATTTTTTATACTGAAATCTTACGGAATAGGGGTTTTTGTCAAAATATTATTCTAAAAATATAAAATTATCGAAATATTATTTGTTTTGTACAAAGGTTGGTGTAAAACGTTGTACAAAACGAAGAAAAAATGGATTCTAATTATTTTCCAGTGATATAAAATAAATATGTCAATGAAAGATAGGTAGGAAGTGTAAATTTCCTGATTTTGCTCAAATCAAAACTCAATATTCTAATATTCTGCAACTTGTTTGGGTAAAAACCTTTTAGAACAAAGACAAAATAGTCTGAAATTTCATGTTTTTTGACGAAAAAAATCATACAAAAAGCCATAATTGTCTCAATCAAAGCACAAACTTATTTTTGCGGACATCTCTAATTACAGCAACTATGTTAATCCAAGGCAGCTATGGCTTGCTTGAGGCGTTCGAGCGTGTATTTCTTGTCCAAAACAATAGGAGGCTTCATCCTTTCGGCACAATCAACAGCGCCGCATCGTTCGCAGGTTTCGTTGACTTTGCGCCTAGGTAAAGCTGGGTCGTTTAGAAATTGCGCCATACTTCTCAAATTATCGTCAATCGCAAAACCGAGTGTTACGCTACTGTTCATTTTTTTGTTTGGAGGCGAAGGCTTCGCCAAAGACATCACAAAATAATGGTTGTTGGTGTCGATATATTCGGATACTTGCGCTTTGCACAATACTTTTTCTGAGTCGTAACCTTCTTCCTTTTGGATTTTTTCTAAATCTTTCAAAATGGTCAAGGATACCCAGCGGCGACAATAATGCTCGTTGAGTGCCGTGCCATGTGGGGTATGTAGTTTTGCCAAGTGCATTTCCTTGGTCAAATAAAACAACTCATGGTCTACCTCGTTGTTGAAACGCAAGAAGAATAGATTATTGATTTTGAAATGGCTAGTCATCAAATTTGAAAGGCGATGATAGAACATTTCGGGAGTTGCATTGAACAAACGCATAATGCTTAACATCATATCGCCGTTCCATTTTGGACTCGCAAAGAAATACGTCAAGCGATCGACCAATACATTTTTGTTGATGAGTACCGCGCCTGCAAAATAGGATGCCTTGAAGTTGTTGAGAACTTGTTCAAAAGAATTGACTTCTATAACCGAAGAAATATAAGGGCGATTTTTGAGCTGCAAAAATTGGTATCCTAACTCACGTCCAAAGGTAAAGGCTCGTTGTTCTGGGCTTAAATCACCATTAACTAATAATTTTGAATTTTTAGGATTATATACTGAGCGAATTGTCATCAAGTCGGGATGACTTTCACGGGTGAACTCTTCTATTTGATACCCATAAAAATTTTGAAGGATGTCAGATAACAAAGTATCGTTGGGTGAAGTGATTTCCGAAATTTCGAATAGCTTACGAAACTGCTGTGCCGATTCTTCAATATCTGGGAAATAATTATCATACATTTCTTGGTACGACCGCAATACCGAAAAGTAAAACTGCTCTACGCGCATATCGTAGTTGCGACTAATTTCGATAATCGTACTAATAAAGGCCGAAATTTTGGCTGGCGCTTCCGACATTAGCTCAATAAAGTCGGCCGGTTCGACCCCAAAAATCTCTAAAGGTAGCTCTGTAAGGATATTCGAATTGAGTAATTCGGCGATAGGTTCGAGCTGTTTACTCAATTTTAACGATACCAAAGAATCATAATCTATATTTAAAGCATCTGATAGCGCCATGATTTTTTCGGTTTTAGGATATTTTTTCCCTTTTTCTATCTCGTTCAAATAGGAGATAGATAAGCCCGATTTTTCGGCAACTTCGCTCAGTGAGAGCTTTTTATCTAGTCGTAACTGTCTGATTTTCAGTCCGAAAATTATTTTTACTTTATCGCTGTTTGCACTCATATCTTTTATTGTTTTTCCAAAATTACGTATAAATTTTTAAAGAAAATAACGAAATATTAAAATTTAGCGAAATTTCGCTTGTTTTTTAAATTTCGCATTTTTAACTTTGTTTCGAAGTTCAGCAATAAGTTATTTCTTTTTCATCAGATATAAAGAAAAGTTTTAGCGAAATTTCACGAAAAAATAAACATAAGATTCTCTATTGATGTAATGCCTAAGAGGCCAAACCAATGCAGCAAAAAGAGAAGGATAAAAACCAAATGGTGCTCGGAGTAAACAGTGTTTCTCAGATACGTTTGCTCAAAGCCTTTAGCTCTGAAAATAACAAAACAAAACCACCAGTAAGATATGAATCAGCATTCAATTCAAGGAGTGGAGATATTGGGAGAAGTATCACCGCAGTTTGAGACTATTCTGACCAAAGAGGCATTGACCTTTGTGCGCGATTTGCAAAGAATGTTCAATCGTCAGCGCTTGGCTTTGCTCAATAATCGTGTTCTGCGCCAAGAACAAATCAATCAAGGTATTTTGCCAGACTTTTTGCCAGAAACTGCGGAGATTCGTCAGGCTGATTGGAGCGTTGCCCCAATTCCGCAAGACTTACAAGACCGTCGTGTCGAAATCACAGGACCTGTTGATCGTCGTATGGTAATCAATGCGCTCAATTCTGGGGCAAAAGTCTTTATGGCTGATTTTGAAGATGCCAACACGCCTTCTTGGAGCAATGTGATTGAAGGGCAAATTAATTTGCGTGATGCTATTCGTAAACAAATAGACTTTACGGCCGACAATGGTAAATTTTATGCGCTAAATCCTGAAGTGGCGGTTTTGAAAGTGCGTCCTCGTGGCTGGCACATGGAAGAAAAACACGTGCTAATCGACGGAGAGCCAGCTTCGGCTTCGATTTTTGACTTTGGTTTGTATTTCTTTCATAATGCTTGGGAATTAATCAAGCGCGGAAGTGGACCATATTTCTATTTACCAAAAATGGAAAGTCACCTAGAGGCTCGTCTTTGGAATGACCTATTTGTAGCGGTACAAGATACTTTAGAGGTTCCGCAAGGTACGACCAAAGTGACGGTTTTGATTGAAACCATCATGGCAGCCTTTGAGATGGATGAAATCCTGTACGAACTTCGCAACCATATTGCGGCACTCAATGCAGGTCGTTGGGATTATATCTTTAGTTGTATCAAGAAATTTCATCAATATGCCGACCGCCTTCTTCCAGATCGCGTTCAGGTAACGATGGCCGTGCCGTTTATGCGAGCTTATGCAAAATTATTAGTGCAAACTTGTCATAAACGCAAAGCTCATGCTATCGGAGGTATGTCTGCGTTTATACCTAACCGTAAGGATGAAGCTGTGAATAAAATGGCTTTTGAGCGAGTGAATGCCGATAAAGAACTAGAAGCAAGTACGGGCTTTGATGGCACATGGGTAGCTCATCCCGATTTGGTAGCGGTGGCATTAGTACCATTTAATAAAGCTTTGGGCGAAAATCCTAACCAAAAACAGGTAATGCTTGAAAATGAAGTCATTACAGGTGCCGAGCTAATCAACTTTACGATTCCGAATACCGCCATTACCGAAGCTGGTATCAGAATGAATATCCAAGTAGGTATTTTGTATATCGAATCATGGTTGAGAGGGGTAGGAGCAGCAGCGATCCATAACCTTATGGAAGATGCAGCCACAGCCGAAATCTCCAGAGCTCAGGTATGGCAATGGCTTCATCATGGTGCCAAAACCGACCAAGGACAATTAATCGATACGGACTATTACAAGTATTTGCTCAGCGATGAAGTACAGAAAATCAAGCATTTAGTAGGAATTGAAAAATATGATGCTGGCAAATTTATAGAAGCAATTCAACTGTTTGACAAGCTCGTAACACAAGAAGGATTCGACTATTTCCTAACAACCGATGCCTACGAAGTACTTCTCAGTCAAGAGGAAGCGATTCAGAGTGATGAGTTTTGA
>NZ_JBMLSD010000186.1:0-2362 GCF_049240685.1 Flectobacillus sp. | reverse complement strand
GTTGAACTAAACCTTCGGTAGCTTTATGGTTCTTTTATTCGTTTATTTGTTGATTCAAAATTAAATCAAAATCAATTAACCATGACTAAAAAAAATCAAGAGAAGAATTAGGAGAAAACAAAATTTTAAACCGAGCTAAAAACGAAATTGAGGGATTCTCAGAATTGTTGCATCGCTTTGAGCGGAATATTTCGGTTTTAGGTCGCAGTCCTCGGACATATGACAATTATTCGAGACATATAGCTGCGGTAGCACTCTATTTCAACCAACTGCCTACAAAGATTGACCCCGAGCAGATTCAAGACTATCTATTTTATCTACAAAAGAAGTCCAAGACCCCCTCTCAAACCTATTTTAAACACACAGTCTATGGACTGCGATTTATGCTCAAAGCCGAGGGGTTGGATTATAGTCATTTGCGACTGCCAAGTATCGCTCATGAGAAAAAACTACCTGTTGTTCTCAGTAAGCAGGAAGTATGGCGAATGTTGAAGGCATGTAAACTACTCAAACATAGAATACTCATAGGTTTACTCTATGGCTGTGGGCTGCGATGTATGGAAGTGAGAAGTGTGCGACTTCAAGATCTAGACTTTGACCGTAAGCAGCTCCATGTGGTACAGGGCAAAGGCAAAAAAGATAGACTGGTTCCCTTGAGCGATCATTTGATACGAGGGCTCCATCAGTATATCGAAGCCGAGAAGCCAAAGGACTGGCTATTTCACGGACAACCTGAAGGTAGAGCAGGTGGTGAACTGGATAGTCGCTATAGTCAGCGAGGCGTACAATGGGCGGTGAAGCAATCAGCCAAGGCAGCATGCATACTCAAAGATGTGCATGTGCACACCCTTCGCCATTGCTATGCGACTCACCTGTTAGAAGACGGTATGGATATTCTCACCTTGCAGAATCTATTGGGTCATGCCAATATTGAGACCACGATGGAATATCTGCATATAGCGCAGCTAAGCCACAAATCTGCTTTCAGTCCACTCGACACCTTGTTTGCTCAATGCAGCCCCGCTTCGAAATTGCCGAAATAATATCGAGGCTAGGTAATGAAGTAGAAAACTTAGGACTCAATACATGGCAGCTTCGCACCTTATCAGCCATTCGGCGCTGCCGAACGGCATCACTAGGCGGTCATGTAGATGCTTGTGATGGATGTGGTAATATTAGTATTAGTTATAATTCATGCAGAAATAGACATTGCCCAAAGTGCCAAGGTCACAAGCGAGAAGAGTGGATACAGGCTAGGGAACAGGAGCTACTTCCTGTGCCATACTTTCATGTCGTATTTACGCTCCCTAGCGAAATGAATCCGCTATCGATACCTAAACCCAAAGCGGTCTATGATATGCTCTATGAAGCTACTTGGGAGACATTGTCGCAGTTTGGCAATACACAAGGACTCAAAATGGGCATGATAGCTATCTTGCATACCTGGGGTCAGAATTTATCATTGCACCCACACTTGCATTGTATCGTACCCGGAGGGGGAATAGATAAAAACGGAGACTGGAAGAATATTCGCTCAGACGGTAAGTATCTATTTCCAGTCAAGGCTCTGTCCAAGGTGTTTCGAGCCAAATATGTAGCCAAGCTGCGAAGAGAAAAATTGGTAACCCAAAATATATTGGACTCCTTGTTTCAGAAAAACTGGGTGGTCTATGCCAAGCGACCCTTCGGTAATCCAAAGTCTGTCGTCGAATACTTAGGACGATATACGCATAAAATTGCGATAAGTAATCATCGAATTCAGAAGATAGAAAATGATACGGTGACTTTTGGATACAAGGATTATAAGGATGGAAGTAAGAAGAAATCTATGACCATAACCCACGCAGAATTTACCCGCAGATTCTCACAACATATCTTACCGAAGCGGTTCGTAAAGATACGACACTATGGAATCTTGAGCAGCACATGGAAGCGAGAGAAGCTAAAAAATCTACAAGAAAAACTTCGAGTAAAGCTACCCAAGCAGAACGAAAAACAAACTCTCCTGCGCGTATGTCCCTGCTGTAAAAAAGGACTGCTCAAGACGATTTGCACCTTTGACCAGCGAGGACCACCAAAAGAATATCTTATGGGTAAATCTCCAAAAGCCTGCTAGAGTGTGGGTAAGGGAAGGTATGTCTTGAAGACAAAAAAAATGACAAAAAAACAAAAGATAGGGTTCAGCACCCACCTCGCTTTCTAAAGAGTAGCTCACTGACTCACAAATAAAACTAGTGATCCCGATAGCCATCGGGACGATAAGTCCATAATAAAAATCTCTCATTTTAATCTCCGCTACCGAAGCTTCCGTTCAACTGGAGGTTTCATTGTTGGTGCTTCGCACCCAACGAAACCTTAGCTG
>NZ_JBMLSD010000185.1:0-5508 GCF_049240685.1 Flectobacillus sp. | reverse complement strand
CCGAAAGCCGATACCTGAAAGCCCTAAGCATAATCTTAAATTTTATTTTGCCCACTAACTTAGACTTTAATGAAATTAGCAAACAATTGAGAATATTCCAAGAACTATTCTTCAGGAACACCTATCCGAAAAGCCATAAATATGCCAGAAAGTCGATACTTTTAATAGTCTAATCTCAACAAAAACTTCATAAAGAGAATGTTCATTTACACAACAGATATACACATTAATATTTTTTTTAGTAAAGCCTTCTCTCGTAGAATAGTACTTTTTTGAGGGTTATTATTGGTCACACATAGAAAATTTTAAAGAAAAATTGCATACCTAGACTTGCGGACTAATGAAGAAAACAACATTAAAAATAAAACTTTTACACCAAAATATTGACTTATTTCTACAATTTACCGTAAAAATGCCTAAGGATTGAACATATTATTTGCTACGTGCCTAGCAGCAAAATATTATTAGACAATGTTTATAATTAAAGGAATCTTTTTTAGGCAAAGTTTAGAATGTGCAAAATATTTCTATCACACATTTAATGTAGCGACATATAAAATTTGGTTTAGAAGTTTTTCTGTTTGTAATTTTGTTTTAAGTGGAAATTATTCCAAAGTCAGTGTAGTATTAACAAACTAATTAATTGTCACATGAAAAGAAAGCTACTAATGAGCTTTGTTTTGGTGTTGTCGCTTGTATTTAGCACAATTGCCCAAGACATTGTAATTTCAGGAAAGGTAACTTCATCAGAAGATGGATCGGCACTTGCTGGTGTGAACGTTACTATCAAAGGGTCTTCAAAAGGAACCACAACGTCTTCGGACGGTTCTTATCGCATCAGTGCTCCTGCCAAATCTGTATTAATATTCAGTTTTGTAGGTTTTACTTCACAAGAAGTGGGTATTGGTTCAAAAACAATCGTTAATGTAAACCTAAAATCAGCAACAACTGACCTAGATGAGGTTGTGATTGTAGGTTATGGTACTCAGGCGAAGAACAAAGCCACCTATTCGGTATCAACGATTAAGAGTGATGAGCTAAAAAACCTACCTGTTACAGGTGTTGACCAAGCTATGCAAGGTCGTGCAGCAGGTGTATTGGTTACTTCAAACTCAGGTACTCCTGGTGGTGGTGTGACAGTTCGTCTGCGTGGAGGTAGCTCTATCACAGCAAGTAACGAGCCTTTGTATGTAGTAGATGGTATTCCAATCAATACTGGTAGCTATTCACAGTTAGGGTTTGGTAACCAATCTTCGAACGCATTGAATGACATCGCGCCAAACGATATTGAATCTATCGATATTTTGAAAGATGCGGCGGCAGCGGCTATTTACGGTTCGCGTGCAGCAAATGGGGTAGTATTGATTACGACAAAAAAAGGTAAAGCTGGAAAAACTCAGATTAACTTTAACTATTATACAGGTGTTGGGCAAAAAGCAGGTAACAAACTCAGTCCAATTTCTGGTGCCGAGGAAACGAAGTTATTGCAAGAAATGGTTATAAATCGCTATGGTGTTTATAATAGTGCAGGTGGACTAACAACTCCTGGTTTTGGTACAGGTACAAGTGTATGGGCTTCGGCAGCAGACGTGGCTGCTTACTTCTGGCAATCAGATAGTAACGTCGGAGTAAATGCAGCAGGACAATTGTATACTGTAGAAACAGCAGCAGCACAAGCACGTGGAATTCGTACAGTAAATGTATTCCAGAATCCTTCACAGGCAATTAGTACTAACTGGCAAGATTTAATTTTCAGAAACGCTCCTATTAGCCAATACGATATTTCGGCGAGAGGGGGTAACGAAAAAACAACCTTCTTTATATCTGGTTCATTATTTGACCAAAAAGGGATTATCTTAGGTTCTGACTACAAGCGTTTGGTTGGTAGAATTAACTTAGAGCATCAAATCAGTAAAAGAGTAAAAACAGGTGCTCAGATGTCGTATACTCGTTCTTTACAAAACCGTATCAACAACGACAACAATATTTATGGTGTATTGAGTACTGCTATTTTGATGGCTTCGGATATTCCTGTTCGTTTTGCTGATGGTTCTTATGGTAAAGATGCTTCGTCCTCTACCGAAAACCCATTGGCAGCAGCAGTTGAACCTTACAACTTATCAACGAGTGGTCGTTTATTAGGAACTGTATTTGCAGAAGCTTCTTTAATCGAAGGCTTAAAAATTAGAACAAACTGGAACTTAGACCAAGTTTCTTTCAAAGAAGACCGTTTCTTGCCAAATACCTTGAACGCAGCTTCAGGTTTGAACGGTTCGGCCACTGCTACAAACGGTGGTGAGTTAAACTGGTCAACAAGTAACTACCTGACTTACAACCGTTCTTTCAACAATATTCACTCAATTTCTGCAACGGCAGGTGCTGACTATCAGCAGTCAGCCTATGATTTTGTTTTGGCTTCGGCGACAAACTTCCCTGGAAATGCTATTAAGAGAGTATCTGCGGGCGCTAACAAAACAGATGCTACGTCGGGTGGTACTTCTTGGGGGTTAGTTTCTTATTATGGTCGTTTGAACTATGACTATGATGGTAAATATTTGGTACAAGGGGTATTCAGAACAGATGCTTCTTCAAGATTTGGTGCTAACAACCGTTGGGGAACCTTCCCTTCTATTTCAGTAGCTTGGAGAGCCTCTAAAGAACAATTCATGGAATCTGTTCCAGCTATCAGTGATTTAAAAATCCGTGCTAGTTATGGTAAAACAGGTAACTCTGAAATCACAAACTTTGGTTCTTTAGGCTTGTTTGGAAGTGGTGTTGCTTATCAATTAAATGGTGCATTAGTTCCTTCTCAATTATCAAATCCAGATTTGAAATGGGAGACTACAACCACGTCAGAAGTTGGTTTGGATATCGGTTTGTTGAAAAATCGTCTTACTATTAATGCAGGATATTATCACAAATATACCAATGACCTATTGTTGAACGCTACTATTCCTGCTACTTCTGGTTTTACTTCGGTTCTACAAAACATTGGTGAAATGCAAAACAATGGCTTTGAACTAGGTATCTCTTCTGAGAATATTAAAGGAAAAGACTTTACTTGGAACACTAGTTTTAATATCACTTTCAACAAAAACAAAGTGATGAAAATCTTTAACGGTACACCAACACCTTACGGTTTTGCAAGCTGGTTGGCAGAAGGAGAAGAGTTAGGCTCGTTTAGAGGATATGTAGTAGAAAAAATCTTCCAATCTACCGACGAGGTAGCTGCTGCTAATGCTGCTGCTAGAGCAAAAGGATTTGCCAACTACCAAGTAGCTACTACTGCTCCGGGTGATATCAAGTTCAAAGATTTGAATGGTGATGGCACTGTCAACTCTGCCGACCAACAAGTATTAGGTTCGGCTCAGCCAAAATTCTTTGGTAGTTTAACCAATGACTTTACTTATAAAGGTTTTGATTTGAAAATATTTGCACAATTTGTGTATGGTAACAAAATCTTGAATTACACTCGTAACTTCTCTGAAGGTATGAATGGTGTATTTGGGCAAACAGACGCCGTATTGAATCGTTGGACGCCAACAAATACCAACACAGATATCCCAAGAGCCGTGTTTGGTGACCCTAACAACAACCGTCGTGTATCTGACCGTTTTATCGAAGATGGTTCATACCTACGTTTGAAAAATGTGATTTTGGGTTATACATTACCTAAGACTGTAACAAACAAAATTGGTATCGAGCGCGTAAGAGTATATGCACAAGCACAAAACTTGTTGACATTCACTAAATACAAAGGCTTAGACCCAGAAGTAAGTACTTTTACCGCAGGAGCAAATGGTAACTCTTCAGCCAATGCTGCTTTGGGTACAGACTTTTTGACTTTCCCACAACCTAGAACAATCACGTTTGGGGTTAACTTGACATTCTAATAGTTGACTCTAAGCATTTGTAGGTATTATTGTTTTACAGTAAGTTATTCATTTTAAAGATTTTGAAGCCATGAATAAACTAAAAATATTTATATTTAGTACTCTTGTTTTGGGCAGCACGGCTTGCGAACAAGTACTAGACCAACTTCCCCAAACTGCCGTTGTATCCGAAATTAAGGACGCTTCGACAGCTCGTGCCGCACTAAATGGTGCTTACAACGGTTTACAATCTGCTAACTATATTGGTACGCGTTATCAATTATTACCAGATTTACAATCAGGAAATCTGCGTCATACTGGTACTTTCTCTGACTTTGCGGAAATTGCGAACCGCTCTATCCTTACCAACAACACATCGGTAACAAGTATGTGGACGCAAATTTATACGTCTATTTTGCGTGACAACTTCTTGATCAAGTATGTGCCTTCGATTAACGAATCTGGCTTTACAGATGCTGCCAAAAACCAGATTGTAGCAGAAGCTAAATTTTTGAGAGCATTTAACTACTTCAACCTAGTGAGATGGTGGGGAGATGTACCATTGGTATTGGATCCAACCGAACAAGCTGATGAGTCTTTGAAAGTTTCTCGTAGCTCAACTGCCGATGTGTACAAGCAAATCTATGCTGATATTGATGCAGCACTTCCATTTTTGCCAAATACCAATAGAGGAAAGGCTACAAAAAATGCAGCATTAGCCTTGAAGGCTAGGGCAGCGCTTTACCAAAAAGATTATGCTGCGGTGGTATCATTATGCGACCAAATCATTGCTACAGGACAGCATTCGTTAGTACCTACCTTCTCTAATATTTTTGCTACTCAAGGTACTGCCGAAAGTATTTGGGAACTTAGTTTTGAAACTACAAACAGTAATACTTTAGCGTTCTTCTTGTTTTCGACTGCCTTGGGAGGAAGAAACGAGATGCGTCCAAATACAACTTTAGTATCTGCCTACTCTGCTACAGATACACGTCGTATTCTGACTACTTCTTACGATGCTCAATTGAAATACTTCAGAATCAACGGTACTGACTTCCCTGTGCTTTTCCGTTATGCTGAAGTGATTTTGAATAGGGCTGAGGCCTTGGCTGAACTTGGTAGAAATGCGGAAGCGTTGACAGCTCTGAACTTGATTCGTAACCGTGCTGGTATTGGTGATGCTGATGCTTCATTGGCAACGAATCCTACTGCATTAAAAACTGAAATCTTTACTCAAAGAAGACTAGAATTAGCTTTGGAAGGTCACTATTTCTTTGACTTGGTTCGTACTGGACGTGCAGCTACTACGCTTACCAACTGGGCAAGTACACAAGCTCTATTACCAATTCCACAAAGAGAAAGAGATTCTAACCCTAAATTGACACAAAACCCAGGGTATTAATCAATTTTAAGTTGCTATTCGCTGATTATTTATTTGATTTAATCTTGAATATTAAAATCTTTGAAAGAAGCTTCCTTTATCAAGAAGGAAGCTTCTTTTTTTATCTAAAAAAAGCTAATTTTAAATTATTCAGGCTCAGAATCTTCAATTGAGCACCCGATAAGCTGATGCAACTAATTTCTACTTACATTGGTCTTTACAGTAAATACAATGTCCGTTTGATTTTATTTTTAT
>NZ_JBMLSD010000184.1:0-7157 GCF_049240685.1 Flectobacillus sp. | reverse complement strand
TATTCTTTGACATAACTTAACTGATTAGCTTGAAAAACTTTACCAACAATTCAACCAAACTAAAGGAAAACTATCACGATTCAAACGCAACTTCTGGGTGAATACACACCTGGAGGCTTTCCTTTTATTATTCAATCTCAAATATTCAAAACCTTAGCATTGTTCTATAACAATTGCCACTGAAAAGTGCGTCTATACGATACTCAATAAGGTTTTGATATTTTCATATTCATCTTTCTGCCCGAAACGATGCCTTTATAACTGTGTGTGCTCAGAACCGAGAACACCCTTTCTGGGATACGTATATACTTACAGTTAGTTGAAATATGTCTCTTTTCCACCTTTAAATGAATCTTTTTACCAAACAATTTAAACAATAATCATTATGAGAAAACTCTTACTGCTTATTACTGTATTTCTTCTTGTACAGATAGGCAATGCGTTTGCACAAGATAGGCAAGTTACAGGGAAGGTGACCTCATCCGAAGATGGTGCTCCACTTCCTGGCGTTAGTATCTCAATTAAAGGTACACCCCGCGGAACAACCTCTGGTGCAGATGGTTCTTACAAAATTTCGGTAGGTAAGGACGCCGTTCTAACGTTTTCATTTGTAGGTTTTGCTCCGCAATCAGTTACGGTGGGCGGGCAATCACAAATCAACGTGGCAATGAAAGTCAACACTTCTCAAATCGAAGAAGTTGTGGTAACTGCCCTAGGTGTAAAACGTTCAGAAAAATCTTTGGCTTACTCTGCTCAGAGTGTTAAGGATGAACAATTAAACACCATTCGTCAAACAAACTTAAATAACGCATTAGCTGGTAAAGTAGCTGGTATTCAGGTACGTAGCCAGTCAACAGTAGCATTAGGTCGCGATGCTAGTATCCGTATCCGTGGTGCGGGTTCATTGAGCGACAAAGCTCCACTTTACATCCTTGACGGTAACCCTGTAAGTTCATCTGACGTAAACTTAGATGACGTAGAATCAGTAACAGTATTGAAAGGTCCAAGTGCAACAGCACTTTACGGACAACGTGGTGATGCTGGTGTAATCATCATGGCCTCTAAAAAAGGTACCATGAAAAAAGGCGTTGGTATCGAATTGAACCAGAGTACTTTTTACGAAACAGTGTACATTTTGCCTCGCTACCAAAACTCTTATGCAGGTGGTGCTTCTTCAGACATGATAAAATTCAACTGGGAGGCTGGTATGCCAGAAGAATGGAAAGCATTAAATGGTAAATACTACCACGACTATTCGGATGATGCTTCTTGGGGTCCTCGTATGGTAGGCCAAGAATATATTCCTTGGTATGCATGGTATCCGGGCACACAATATACAGGAAAAACAGCCTCTTTGGTAGCTCAACCAAACAACATCCGTGATTTCTACCAAGGTCAGTTTGCTACGAACACTAACGTTAATTTTTCTAAAGCTGGAGACAATTACTCTACTCGTATTTCATTTACAGCACAAAACCAAAATGGTTTGATGTACAAATCAAGCGGTGCTAAATACAATATCTCCTCACAAACTACCGTAGATTTAGGCAAGCATTTGACGGCTACTGCTAATATCAACTTGTCGGAATATACTATTAAAGGACAGTTCAACGATGGTTATGCTAACCAATCTTCTGGTTCATTCAATGCTTGGTTCCATAGAGATTTGGATTTGAATAAATTGAAAGAATTAAAAGACTTGACTTCTCCAGAAGGTATCTTGGCAAGCTGGAACCACAACAACCCAGGTGCTTATGCTTCTTCTCCATTGAACTTCTACGGAGCAAACTACTGGTATAACTTTTATTCTTATTTTGATAAATTAGATATCTCTGAAAATAGAAGACGTATGTTTGGTGATGTGAACCTGACTTATAAAATCAATGATAATTTGAAGGTAGCAGGTTTTGTTCGTTTCAACCAAGGCAATACTTTTGGTGAATCAAAAGTGCCAACTATTCTCCAAACATCGGCTACGCAAACAGGTGTAAAAGCTGGATACAGTACTTACCAAACTTATGGTAATATCGTAAACAACGGTAACACACCAAACGAGATGAACTACGAGTTGATGGCAACATACAACAAGCACATCAAAGACTTTACAATCGATATGATGGCTGGTGGAAATATTCGTCATGATAGCTATAGAACAATGGCGGCTGGTACTGTAAACGGTCTAGTGATTCCAGACTATTTTGCATTGAGCAACTCATCATCGACTCCATCTTTGAGCTCATACCGTTCTGATAAAGAAATTCGCAGTATGTACGCACGTGGTTCATTTGGTTACAAAGACATCATTTTCTTAGAAGGCTCTGTACGTAATGACCGTTCTTCAGCTCTTCCAAAAGATGCTAACTCTTACACTTATCCATCTGTAGGTACTTCATTCATCTTCGGTGAATTGATTCGCAATACTGTTCCTGCATTGTCATTTGGTAAAGTTCGTGCTAGCTGGGCTCAAGTGGGTTCAGACTTAAGCCCTTATTCATTGGCCTTGAACTACTCCTTAGCTTCTGCAAAATTTGGTTCTTACTCATATATGGGAACACCAAATACGATTGTTGACCCTAATATCAAACCAGCTTTATCATCTGCTTATGAATTAGGTTTAGATTTGAAATTCTTGAAAGATAAAGTAGGTTTGTCAGTAACATATTACAACGAAGATAAAATCAATGAAATCATTACTGTGCCTATCTCAGGAACGAGTGGTTTTACTTCAAAATTGATTAACGCTGGTAAAATCAACCGTCATGGTTTAGAGATTTCATTAAATGCAACGCCTGTCAAAACAAGAGACCTTACTTGGACTACTACAGTAAACTGGGCCAAAAACAATTCGAAAGTGTTGGCATTAGCAGAAGGTGTAGACGCGATTACCGTAACTTCAGATGCTTTTGGTGTAGGTACTGTTGTGCATCAAGTAGGCGAAGCATGGGGTCAAATCCGTGGAGGTGCTTATACTTACAAAGATGGCAAGAAAGTATTAACTGCAGATGGTATGTATGTAGTAACGCCAAACTCGTATTTGGGTAGTGTATTGCCAGACTTCACAGGTGGTTGGTTCAACCAGATTCAATACAAAGACTTCGTACTTTCGGCTAACATCGAATTCTCTAAAGGTGGTAAATACTTCTCATTGTCTGATTACTGGGGTGGTTTCTCAGGTTTGTTTGAAAGAACTGCAGGTGTAAATGACAAAGGAAACCCTATCCGTGACCCAGTGGCTGATGGTGGTGGTGTACACGTACAAGGTGTAACAGCAGATGGTGCTGCAGTAGATAAATACGTAGATGCTTATACCTACTTCCACCAATTCGCTACTAACAAACTTTCTCAAGAACACGTTTATGACCTTGATTTCATCAAATTGAGAGAGGTTAGCATTGGTTATAGAATTCCAGTAAAAGGAAGCAAATTGTTACAAAGCGCAACGGTTTCAATTGTTGCTCGTAACCCTTGGTTGATTTATACTAAAAACAGAGATTTTGACCCATCAGAGATGTCTCAAATTTTCGGTGAAAACGGTCAGTTCCCAGGCACAAGATCATTAGGTGTAAACATCAAATTAGGTTTCTAACAAACGATTTTAATTGAAGAGTAAGATGATACGTAAAAATATACTTAAATCGCTGGGTTTTGCATCAGTAATGCTTTTCACAGCAAGTTGTTCGGATTTTGGAACAATGAACGACAACCCCAATGCCATTGTAACACCTGTAACCTCAGCTTTGTTAACAAATGCATTGTTAGATTTTGATAGCCCTGCCAACAATGGTTCAATCAGAAATGGTTTGTATTGTCAGTATTTTGCAGAAACTCAATATACAGAAACATCACTTTATGCTATTCCTCAAATAGGTTGGGATGGTAACTATGCTGGTTCGTTGTATGATTTACAAAATATCATCAATAACAATACAGACCCTGCAACTAAGGCTTATGCTGCCTTGAATGGCTCAAACAATAACCAAATTGCGTTGGCTCGTATTGTAAAAGCATACCGCTTTTTGATGTTGACTGACCAATGGGGTGATATGCCTTATTCGGAAGCTTTACAATTAAAAACACAACCAAAATACGATACCCAACAAGAAATCTATAATGGTTTGTTTAAAGAGTTGAAAGAAGCTGTGGCTCAATTTGACGGTGGTGCTGCTCCAGTCGGGGATATTGTTCATAGTGGTAACTTAACTCGTTGGAAAAAATTTGCTAACTCATTGCGTTTAATCATGGCGCTTCGCTTATCAAAAGTTGATCCAACTACTGGTAAAGCGCAATTTTTGGATGCTCTGGCTGCTAGTGGTGGCGTGATTGATGCAAATGAGGACAATACGCAAGTGGCTTACCCAGGTGGTACATTCAATAGCCCTTGGTACAACACTTACAACGGACGTAAAGATTACGGTATTAGTGATGTAATCGTAAATATGCTTTATGCTACTTCTGACGCTCGTGTAAACGCTTATGGCGAACCAAATGCAAGTGGTACTGTTGTTCCAATGCCTTATGGCTTGACTCGTGACGATGCTGTTAACTATACTAACGCACATGCTGACTGGTCAAGAATTTTGAATCCTAGTTTTAGAGCTGGTAGTTCAACTTCATTTGTATTGACTGCTGCGAGTGTGTATTTGGCAAGAGCTGAAGCGGCTGCTTTGGGCTGGACAACTGAAAATGCTTCAACTATGTACAGCAAAGGTCTTGAAATGTCTTGGAAACAATGGGGTGTATTTGACCAAACGAAGTTTAATACTTTCATGGCGAACGCAGGTGTTCAATTAGGTACAACAAGTACTGACATACTGACCAAAGTTCGTACTCAACGTTATATTTCATTCTTCCCAGATGGCGCAAACGGTTGGTCAGAATGGCGTAGAACAGGTGTTCCTGCGCTTACTCCAACACCAAAAGCAACAAACTCAAGTAAGCAGATTCCTCGTCGTTTTGTGTATGGTTCAAATGAACCAAACCTTAACAAAACAAATTATCAAGCAGCTGTATCAAGACTAACAGGTGGCGATACTCAAGATGCTAAAATTTGGTGGGACAAATAGATTAACCTTTTATAATTCTAGAAGCAATGAAAAAATATATCAACATATTTAATGTCCTAGCATTAGGTTCACTTCTTTCGATGACAAGTTGTATCGAAGAAGGCAAAGACCTAATTGCTGGAAAAGGCTCAAACTTTGTTAGAATCCCTGCTGCAAGCACAGAACTAAACAATGTAGGTCTAGAACTAAGTGCAGGAGACAAAACGGCTGATTTAGTGGAAATTATCCGTGATGTAACTTCCAATGCTGAATTGCAATCGACCGTTACAGTGAAGTTAAAGGTAGACGATGCCTTGATTACAAATTACAATACGGCACATGGAACAACTATTAAACCTTTGCCAACTTCTTTTTACAAACTTTCAGCTACCGACGTAACTTTCAATGCTGGTGAGTTTAGTAAAATTGTTCAGTTGACAATCGACCCTACAAAAATCGTAGGTGCTGACTATGCGGTAGGTTTAACCGTAGATAACGCAGGGGCTTACAAAATCCGTTCAGGATTGGGGTCAGCCTTGTTCAAAATCATCGCTAAAAACCAATGGGATGGTCGTTACAAAGCTGCTGGGGTATTCTCACACCCAACTGCTGGTGACCGTGCTATCGACCGTGTAAAAGACTTAGTAAGTGTGAATGCCAACACTGTAATCGCTGAGTTAGGTGACTTAGGAGGTTCTGGCTATTACATGTTATTGACCATCAATTCTGATAATTCAGTAACAGTTAAGCCTTCTGGAGCAACTCCAAACGTAGACCAGAGTTATTCTAAAAACTACTACGACCCAGCTACGAAGAAATTCTATTTACATTACTCTTACAATGTAAATGCTCCTCGTATTGTGAAGGAAACATTGACTAGACAATAAAGAATTTTATTAATAATTATTGGTTAAATTGTAATCGGTACTGAATATTTCGGTACCGATTTTTTTTGAATCAGGATATCTAAAACCCCAATCATTTAATTCTTCTGTCAAAATGGACAATGAACTAAAATATCAACTTATTCAATTCATTAGGGAGGAAATTGGAGAATTCAACATCGATATTACAGATACCACCGAGTTAGAAAATGATTTGGGTGTGACAGGAGACGATGGTAGGGATTTAATCTTAAAATATGCTAACGTATTTAATGTAGAAATAAGCGGGTTTGTCTTCGCTAAATATTTTTATCCTGAACCATCAGTTTTTTCTAATTTTCAACCTATTAGTTCATTAAACATAGCTAAGTTATTAGATGGTATTCGTGAAGGAAAACTAAGCTAAATTTTATCCAAAAAGGCAATAGCCAAAGAACTGTTTTTTAAGCTTTTGGTAAAAAAAATCAGTTGTTTCAAAACACAAAAGGATAAATTTTATATCTTAACACAGTAATTTCTACATTAATAAACAAGTTACATCTCTAAATTAATTCTAATATAACTTTTTTATGAAAACACACCTTTCATTTCTTGCACTTTTGTGCATGCTACTTTTTACCTCCGCTCCCGACTTAGTTGCTCAATGTACGATTCCATTATTAGACATTAAAGACTCAGTTACCATAAAAGCACTGAGAAGATACGTCGATAAGGCAGACGTAAGTAACTCAAAAGGTACTGGAAAATACATTGATACAAAATCTACGGTTATTTTGCTTCAAGAAGAAATCGTACATCAAGCCGATAGAACAGTAACAAAGCTTTTGAAAGTTAATATGGCCAGAATGAATTATTATAAGTATCGTAAAATGAGCATATTGGGATATTTTTATATTGATGAATTTCTCGTCTTAGTAACTTCCTCCGAATTTGGTTTATTCACAACCCAAAATTATGACTATGACAACTGTTTGAGTCAAGTACTTCAGAATCATTCCCTAAGAGAATATGATGCACCAAAAAGAATTAAGAAAATTTTTCATAATCAAGAAGTAGAACAGATAGAATTGGGCGAACGAACCACTTTTCATGCAGCAACAATAACACTCGACTTTGCTGATAAGAAAAAGAAAGAACCTTTTCAGATTCAGTTTGAATGGGAGACCGTCAGTGATGGACGTTAGGCGTGAATAGTAAATTATAAGATTTTGGAGCTTTTCCCTCCCTCGCT
>NZ_JBMLSD010000183.1:0-25674 GCF_049240685.1 Flectobacillus sp. | reverse complement strand
CGGCTACTAGTAAAGTTTCAGTGAAGTAAGTAGGAATACGGAATTAGATTTTTTTAGGCGATAGGGGATGGGCGATAGACGATAGGCATTAGGCAATAGGCGATAGGCAGTAGGCACAAGGCAACAGGCACAAGGCAACAGGCACAAGGCAACAGGCACAAGGCAAGGAGTGTTTTAATATTTTTTAAAACCACAGACATTCATTTGCTTATAACTTACCGCCGAAAGCTGATACCTGAAAGTTTGAGGCTTTTAATTAAATTTAATTTTTTCGCTTACAGTTTTCAGCTTTGGGCATTCGGCAAAACGTATCAATTGTTACAAATAAACTATTTTACATTCTTTGCCTGGTGCCTAAAATACAAATCTTAAATTTAATTTTGTGCAAATACTCAAGAATGCATTAAACACTCTTTGCCTATTGCCTAATGCCTATTGCCTACGGCCTATTGCCTAATGCCTAAAATAAAATAAATCTAATTCTAGGAAAACCAAATGAATAAAATCGGCTGTGGTGTTTTTCACAGCCGATTTGTATTTTTACGTATGCTTTATATACATTCATACCAAGAATTACCTGTTCCCCAAAATGCCTACGAACAAAAAGCTATTGATTTTTGTAAAAAATGGTTGTCTGGAAAACAAGCATTTACTTTACATACCTCTGGCTCGACTGGCATTCCCAAATCTATAGATTTGACGAGAGAACAAATGATGGCAAGTGCCGAATTGACGGGGAAAACCTTCGGACTTTCGCAAGGAGATACTGCGTTGGTTTGCGTAAATATTGACTACATCGCAGGTGTGATGATGTTAGTTAGGGGTATGACTTTGGGATTGAAGTTAGTGATTGTTCCTCCCGCTGGAAATCCTTTTGTGAAGTATCCTGAAACTTTAAATGTCGATTATGATTTTGTGGCGCTTGTGCCCCTACAAATACAGCAAATAATAGAAGACGGCGGTGTTGGTTTACAAAAATTGAATGCTATGAAAGCCGTAATTGTGGGTGGTGCTGCGGTGAATTTAGCTTTGCAAGACCAAATTAAACAACTTAAGGTTCCAACATTCGCCACCTACGGTATGACCGAAACGGTGTCGCATATTGCTATCAAAAAGCTCAACGGAATACCTCAAAATACAGATGAATTTGAAGTACTTTCGGGGGTTGAAATTAAAACTGACCAACGTTCCTGTTTGGCCATAAAGGCTGCTGCCTCTAATCATGAATGGATTTTTACCAATGACGTGGTAGAGTTGACGGAAGGTAAAAAGTTTAAAATAGTAGGAAGATACGACAACATTATTAATAGTGGAGGTGTTAAGATTCAGTTGGAAGAAGTAGAAAAGCAACTTCTTGCTATACCTTATGCCGAAAGCGATAGTTGGATTTTGAGTAAAAGATTTTTTGCATGGGGAATTCCAGATAATAATTTAGGACAAAAACTGGTGGTTTTTGTAGAAAATAAAGAGGTTTTGCCAGAAACAAAAGAGTTATTTCTGAAAAAAATACAAGAAAATTTACCTAAATATAAATCTCCCAAAGAGATATATTTCGTAAATGAGTTTTTGGAAACTCCAACTGGAAAAATTGATAAACGAGCAGTAGCAAGCCATTTTGGTTGCTAGGATTTTGGGATTATTTTTTCTCAAATTAGAAAATAGCACACAGATGTATTGCCCTGCCAAATAGCCTTTGTAACTTTGTTGTATCGTGTTAGTCAATATTTCTGGAAACAATTTTACAGAAATTTAGGATTACTTTTTATTCAATAACTCAGTACTCAATGGAAATCAATCAGTTATCATCATTAGAAATAAGATTTGAAACAGCCGATATAATTGGAGCTCCTTTCTCTCATCAAATATTGCTTACTATGCAATTTTCAGACAAAGGAATTGGGGTTGACTTTCAAATTGCCTACATAGACAGAGAAGATTTAAGCGAAGAAGAAATCTTGGAAGAAGGGTTTACGCTCAATGATGATTATAGTTGGAAAGGAATTATAGATAACGCTTGGGCAAATCCAATTAAAGAATTACTGAAAAAAACGCCTCAAAAGTATAATCATAAAGCTTTGGAAGAGGAAATGAACTTTTTGGAAATAGAAGTCAATCAGCAATCTTCGGGGAATCCTTTGAATCAAAATGAGTGGGAGTATTTATTGCAAGAACTCATTCAGGCTATCTATGAAACTTCTCAAAAAGAGGCTCCTTTTCACTTAGAATATCGCAAAATCGATAAAGACAAGAATGTCAGTAATTTTGAGTTAAACCTCTATTATTCAAAACGCCAAGCAGAAGGTATAAACTCAATCGGGAAAAATGCGGTAAAAACAATTACATGGGAGCAAGCAAATGCCATTCTCCAACAAGTTTTTATCGGAGAATTTATTCCAGACGCCGCCTTGAAAAACGACCCTAAGCATACAGGAAAATATTTATCGGTAGGGGATGGATACTGGTATGAGTTTACAAAAAGCCTTAAACGTCCAAACGGAAATAAAGGATATTTGACCGAACTAGAGAAGACTTTTGACCCATGGGTTGACTAAAATTCTGTCAAAATGCTTGTTGCCTAACCTAATAAATACTTCTGAAACGACGCTCAAAGTGTATGCTTATTCGATTCAAATTGAAGTAGTTGGGTGACAAGTTTACCAAAACACATTCACTCCTGCAATACCTACTATTACTATGAAAAAAAGCCTTTTGCTAGTGTTTGGTTTGATGAGTCAACTCTTGGGAATGGCTCAGGTTTCTACAAATAGTCTACTACAAAACCCTCCATCTGTACGCTGGTCTAAAATTAACACGCCACATTTTAGGCTTATTTTTCCGAGCACCAACGCTGCCGAGGGACAGCGCCTAGCCAATGTGCTTGAAACCGTGTACGAGCCTGTGTCTTCGTCATTGGGTAAAAAACCACGTAAAATTTCGGTTCTTTTACAGAATCAAACCACTATCTCAAATGGTTTTGTCACACTACTACCGCGTAGATCCGAGTTTTTTGTTACGCCTCCACAAGACCCTAATTTATTGGGTACTAACAATTGGCTAGATTTATTGGCTGTACATGAGTTTCGTCATGTGGTGCAAAATGACAAAGCACTTGTTGGAACCTCCAAATTGGCCTATTATCTTTTTGGAAATAATGGATTGGGACTAGTGACAAGTCTGGCAGTTCCTAATTGGTTTAAAGAGGGAGATGCCGTCGGGCTCGAAACTGCCATGACAGCATCTGGAAGAGGAAGGATTCCGAGTTTTGATATGGCACTACGTGCCCAACTCTCTACAGGGAAGGTTTTTTCATACGCCAAAGCCGTAACTGAATCATACAAGGATTTTGTTCCAAATTTTTATGTAAGTGGTTATTTTTTAACTACTTATCTTAAGAAAAAATTTGGAAATGATATTTGGGACAAAGTACTGAAGGACACTTATCGATTTCCGTTTTATCCTTTTTCTTTTTCGAATAGTATAAAGAAAAATACAGGTTTGAAAGTGGAGGAACTTTATGAGAAGGCATTTGATGACGCCCAGAAAATTTGGCAACTTGAACAAGCTAAAATTGTGGAAAATCCATCAACGATTATCTCGAGCAAAGACAAGTATTTTTCGAATTATTTGTATCCGCAATATCTGCCCGATGGACGTATGTTAGTGGTTAAAACTGGTCTTGATATAATTGCGCAATTGGTGGCAGTCGACAAAAATGGTGACGAAGAAAAAGTAGCAGAGTTAGGAATGTGGAATGATGCGGGAATGCTTTCGCTACAAGGTACAAAGGTTGTCTGGGCTGAATTTGCTTATGACCCGCGCTGGGCTCGTAAAGATTATTCTGTTATTAAAAGCTATGATTTTAATGAAGGAAAAATCAAAACGATTACTCATAAAACCAAATACTCAGCGCCGAGTTTGAGTACGGATGGTAGCAAAATTTTGTGTGTTGAAAGTTCTCCCGAGCAACTTTATAGTATTGTCATATTAGATGCCATAACTGGTAAAGTTTTACAAAAACTGCCTAATCCAACAAATGCCTTTGTCCTACATCCGAGATGGACTCAGCAGGATGAAATTGTTTGTGTAAAACTTAAAGACGGGAAGAAATCCATCACAAAAACCGATTTGAAAGGAAACGAACAAATCTTACTAGCCAACTCTACTGAGAATTTGGCTCATCCGATACTCAGAGGGGATAGTCTGTATTTTAATTCTGGGGTAAGTGGTATCGACAATATTTATGTCTATTTGCTGAGTTCGCAAAAACGTTTTCAGGTCACAAACCGTAAGCTTGGAGGTTTTAACCCCGCCATTTCACAAAATGGACAGGAATTAGTTTATAATGATTTTACTTCAAAAGGTCATCGACTGGCCTATTGCAATCTTAGCGAGCTATCCATGGAGGAGGTCAATCCTGTTGCTGGAACACGATACTTTGGTGAAATGATGATTAAAGAAGCACATCAGAATTTGCTAAAACAGATTCCTTCTCAAACGTATGACATTACTAAGTATAGTAAGTTCAACCTACTTAATATTTATTCTTGGGGTGCTCTGGCAACCTCTTCGGGTAGCACTTTGTATGCTGGATTATCTTCTCAAGATTTATTGAGTACAACTTCTATTTCGGGAGGATATTCTTACAATATGAATGAGCAAACGAGTGGAACATATACCAATTTGAGTTTTCAGACATTTTATCCGATGTTGGATGTTTCATTACGAAATACTCAAAGAAAAACCTCTCTCTATCTCGATAATGCTCAGCCGCTAGATAGCTTGGCCTCCGACCGTTGGAATCAACAAGAATTATTGGTAGGATTGAGGGTTCCCCTCAACCTAACTAACTCAAAGTATATTCGTTCTCTCTCGTTTTCGGCCAATTGGGCTTTGGCGAATGTTACAGGATATGATTTGAAAAGACGTTATTCGACAGAATCCTTCAATGGGTTAAATCAATCAATGGTTTATACTTTTTCTTATGTTCGTCAATTAAAACAATCTAATCGAGATATTGCTCCCAAATGGGCTCAAAGCATAAACTTTTATTATCGAAAATCATTTGCTAGCGTTATACAAGGAGGTTTGGCGGCCGTTCAGGCAAGCCTCTTTACCCCTGGAGTGGCGGCTCACCATAGCCTTAGATTAAGGGCTGGGTATCAACAACAATTTGGGTTCAAAAATCAAGATGGCAGTCCTAATGATAAATTGTATCTTTACGGGAGTCCTTTGGCCTATACACGAGGATATTCTTACCGTAACTATGAATATCTAAATACCTTTAGTGTTGACTATAAAATGCCTTTGGCTACTCCAGATTGGAATTTGGGCAGATGGATATACCTAAAGCGAATCAAAACGAATTTGTTTGCCGATTTTTCTCATGGAGAAACAAATTATGATTTTACCGTAAAACAAGGAACAAAAGTATTGAATTATAAAGGTAGTGATATAGGTAATTTTAAATCTTTTGGGCTTGATATTTCGGGCGATTTTCATTGGATGAGATTTTCACAATCTTTTGAGGCCGGAGTAAGATTTGTATATTTGCAAAATCTAAACCAATTCTTGATACAACCTTTGGTTTTAGATATTGGATTCTAAAATAGATGGGGTTCTCTATATTCACTTTGTATATTACTTTCAGGTGTGGGTTTTCGGCCATGGGAACCTTTGTTAGTAATATTTTAAAACTCTTTGCCTAGTACCAATTGCCAAAACACATAACTTAGCTTTAATTTTGCATTCATTAGAAATGAAAAGACTAAATAAATAGTATATCTGAGGTTTAATTTGGGCATAACCTATTGATTATGAATATCTTCATATAGTCAATGTACTAATAACGTATAACGTCTTCGTACTTATTTACATTACTTCGGTAATTTAAGTTGATACGCTTATGTTGGATAGCAAAGCCCAGAATAGTTCTGTTTGAATACTAGGTAGTATATATTTGATTTTATCCCGCTAATTGGTTCAGACTTGGGAAAGTACCGTTGCCGTTGCTTTCTTTCACCAAATTGAAACAAAGGGGTGTATCGCTTTTATTACATCCTTAAATAAGAAAAAATGAAATTACTAGACTCACGAGTTTACTGGATAGGACAGTTTAGCTGGTGGATATTTACCACATTCGTGCTGAGACAACCCAACTCAAAATACTTTGAGCAGGGGTATAATCTTCCTATTTATTTAGTAATTAGTTTTATTATTGGATTAGTTCTTACCCATATTTATAAAGAGATATTCAATAGAAAACTTGTTTCCAAACCCAACGTTATCCCTTATGCATTATTGGGGGTTGTAATTGTAGGAGGTGCTTTTTATCTACAAGACCTAGCTTTTGGGTTTCAGCGCTATCGAAAGCCAAGTATGGGACTACCTCTGGAGCTTTCTGACTACCTACAGTTTTACGTAGAGTCTGTCCGTTATGTTGTCATTTGGTTTTTGTTTTTCCATTTGATTATCATGGAGCGAGTTTCTCATCAAAAAGAAATTCAATTAAGTAAGGCAGAAACCTTATTAAAGATAGCCGAACTAGAGAATCTCAAGAACCAGCTCAATCCACACTTTTTATTCAATGCCATAAACAGTATCAAGGCTCTTACCTTGACTGATCCTGCATTGGCCCGACATGCGCTTACCGAGCTTTCAGATTTGTTAAGAACTTCCTTATCTATGGGAAACCATCAATTAGTGAGTTTTGAGGAAGAGCTTAAGTTAGTCAAGGATTATTTATTTCTTGAAAAGCTACGGTATGAGGATAGATTGAGGTATCAATTCATGATTGAACGTGCAACTATGGGATGCAAAGTGCCTCCTATGTCGCTTCAATTATTGGTAGAAAATGCAATTAAGCATGGCGTTGGCAAAACCAAAAATGGTGGGGATATCATGATTCAGGCAAGAATGTCTGAAAAAATATTAATCATCAGAGTTACCAATGTAGGGTTGCTGAATTTAGAAAATAAAAGAATAGGAGTAGGGATGAAAAACTTGCAAAGACGACTTTCTATTAATTTCCAAGAAAGAGCAGAATTACAGTTATTGCAAGAAGACGATAAGGTTGTTTCGCAAGTGGTTATCAATTATCCCTAGAGAAATTAGATTGATGAACTAGGCTCTCGCCAATAGTTTTTAGATGTTTGGTAAAACTACAAACGTATTTTGTCAAGAGCCAAAGCCGAGAGCTCTAAGATTTTATCTTACTACCAATAGTTATTCAGTTCTATTCGGTAATCAAAATAGGTCAAGTAATCAAATACGCTGTTCTGCCTTTTGCCTATTAATCAATTACTTTAGGCCTTTAGCATCTAGTAAATATAGATGGCCAAATAGATTGAGTTTTTTGAACTGGGCCGAAAGTCCACTACCTACAACAATCTCGTGCTGAGGGAGTATGGTAACTTCATCAAGGATACTTGGAACTCTTCCACAGGACCAATTGGATATATCATGCCAATACCCTGACTGTGTAGACTCGAGTGGAAAAAGTCCTGAGAAGTTATTTGGTGTATATAAAAATGGACCAAAAAGCTCTCGATCCTGAGAATCTCTCACTCTCACTCTTGCGCCAGTATTTTGTGTTAAAATCAAAGAGGAGCTGTTACTGATTACATTTTTTGATTCAGCATCGGACGACCATTCAATTATAGGGTACAGCGATGGATTATTGAGCGTATATTTGGCACTTGTTATAGTGGCACAAGCACTCGATACAAGGGGTAAATCTCTGCTCAACATAGGAGTAGATGTTGAAAAAAAAAGGTTATCTAAGTGAAAATTCCAAGCCTGTGCGAGTTTGACAATGCCTTTTCCTTGAAAGTGTACAGAATCTATGGTTCGAATAGCTGGACCAATCAAAGAGTCGGTAGCTGGCCCAATGAATGTATCAGAAGTGTAGTTACTTTGTCCTAAACCATTGATACCTAAAACATCGTTTTGGGCTTCAATCACAGGTTCCCATATTCTTGAGTACGGAATATTGAGTCCTCTAAATCTAGTAGCACGTGCCACAACCCATGCCAAGTTGGCATGGTTGGAATGTTCTCTCGTTTTTTCAATCAGTTTTTTGAGCTTTCTTCCATAGGTATTTCTATCTGTTTGATACAAATTATCTGTTTCGCCCTGATGCCAAAGTATGGCTCTCAAGCCAAATTGGGCTGCATAAAACCTTATTGAACCCCTCAAATTGCCGTATGGAAGTCCCCGTGGATAGGTAATGAAATCGTTTGGTGCTGCTGTGCTATCCTCGGCCGAATCTAGCCACGAGCCTATGCCTGAGCCCGACCAACCAGCATTGAAAAATAAAATCGGGACGTTTAATTTTTTGGCAAGGGAGTCACCCAACACACCCCAACACCATGCACTGTTCCCAAAGGGAGCCAATCTATAGGTTGAATCTATTTGGGAAATGATGGGGTATGGATATTTTGTGGAGCCGTAGGTAGTGGTTTCGCCATTAAAATAGTTGATGGTTTCTACACGGTCGTCTGTTGCACTAGGACCAAAAATATTCTGATTACGCAGTTCATTATCGCCAGTGGCATTGGACTGTCCAGCCACGATAAATACCTCGCCAACGCCAATTCTTTTAAGGGTATCCATACCAATTAGGTTTAGACCATCGTAGGCACGTACAATCAGATCGTACCAGCCTCCTTGAAGAGTAATTTTTGTGTAACAAATATTTGATTGGGACGATATTTGAACCCTAGACCAGTCAGTAGATGTACCTTGAGGGGAATGCATAGAACGTGCAATAGCTCTTATCTCAATTTTTTGTACAGGTTTTTCAAATTGTAATACAACCGGAACCTCTGCTTGATTATTATTATTTCTTTGAAATATAAATCTGTTTTCTGGATAGCGAATTTTTATCTGAGCCATTCCCAAATGGGTGACTAATAGGTAGATGAATAGGAGTGAAAAAAAGTATAAACGTCTCATTTATAAGCTACTTAGGAAAAGGAGATGTTACTCCTGAGGACATGAAATTATGGAAAACTCTACAAAAGCAATGCCATCTAGTAAGATTTTTTAGAAATTTTATAAAAATGGATTTCTCAGAGAAGAATTTGTAAGTGTCATGCTATTATTGAACATCGGGATTAATCTCTCAATTTTCATCAAATATGAATCATCTCAAATTCAGCGATTTAGTGATTATGAAAAAATTTGTATTCAATCGGTAGAGACGCAATGCTTGCGTCTTGATTAATTCATATCTTGAGTGGTAGCATCAAAAAAGCGGTCGAAAAATATGTTTTCGACCGCTTTTTTGATAAAAACTTAGAAATTAATCCCAATCCTAAAAATTCGGGATGACTCATGTTTGGTATTACTACATACTACGCTATATTTTGCTCATCTGAAGACGCAAAGCATTGCGTCTCTACAAGTAAAATTCACCAAATGAGTTTGGAATGCTATTGATAGATTACTTTTTTGGCAGAAAGCAATGTGTTTTTCATAAGCGATACGATAGTCATTGGCCCTACACCTTTTGGTACCGGCGTGATGAATGAGCATTTTGGCGCTACTTCATCAAATTTTACGTCACCTTTTAAGGCAAAACCACTTTTCTTTGAGCTATCCTCTACACGCGTCAAACCTACGTCGATAATAACAGCACCTTCTTTTACGAAGTCGGCTGTGATAAACTCTGGGCGACCCAACGCAGCAATCAAAATATCAGCAGAAGCACAAACCTCTGCCAAGTTTTTGGTTCTTGAGTGGGTGATTGTGACGGTACAGTTACCAATTTTAGTGTTGCGTTGCATCAAAATAGTCATGGGCAAACCAACAATTTGGCTACGGCCTACTACTACACAGTGTTTTCCAGCTGTTTCGATGTTATAACGCTCCAACAAATCGAGAACGCCTTGGGGAGTTGCCGAAATATAGGCAGGTAAACCTTTGGCCATTCTTCCGATATTGATTGGGTGGAAGCCATCGACATCCTTTCTTGGGTCGATTGTTTCCATAACTTTATCAGGGTTGATATGATCGGGAAGGGGTAGCTGAACAATCAAGCCATCCATGTCATCATTTTGGTTAATTTTGCGAACTTCGTCCAAAAGCTCTTCTTCCGAAATTGTTGGGTCAAAACGCAACAAAGTAGATTTAAAGCCTAGTTCTTCGCAAGATTTAACCTTATTTGCTACATAAGTTTCAGAAGCACCATTGTTTCCAACTAAGATAGCAACAAGGTGAGGAATTTTTCCTCCTGCTGCTTTAATTGCTTCAACCTCTGCACCGATTTCTTTTTTTATTTCGTCTGCTACGGCTTTACCGTCGATGATTTGCATGATTAGACTTGTGGGGGGGATGTTATCGAGTAAAATTTGAAATCGCAAAAATACAGGATAGTTTGCCTTTCGGCAAATTTTATTTTTTTGTAAGCTTGTCAAATACGAGTTTTAGTCCCACACTGCCAATCTCTTCTATAAAAGTCATGTTGGGTCGAAGTGATACATTAGGTTTGTGTGGGTCGATAAGATAAATAGGGACATTTTTACCAACACAATCAATCAAACCCGCTGCTGGATAAACCTGCATGGATGTTCCTACGATTAGTAAAATATCTGCCATTGCAGTCATTTCCGTAGCAATTTCGATCATCGGAACAGATTCGCCGAACCATACGATATGGGGACGAAGTTGTGAGCCTTTTTTACATTTATCCCCAAGCTTGATAGGTTTGGTCCCTATCTCGTAGACCAAGGAGTTGGAGGCTGTGCTTCTCGCTTTGGTGAGCTCGCCATGTAAATGAATAATATCGTTTGAGCCAGCTCTTTCGTGGAGGTTATCAACGTTTTGGGTAATGATGGTTACGTCAAAATATTTTTCAAAATCTTTCAATATTTTATGCCCTTCGTTTGGCTCAACTTCTGCCAACTGGGCACGACGCTGGTTGTAAAACTCCAAGACAAGCTCAGGATTTTTTTGCCAGCCTTGTGGCGTTGCGACATCTTCAATTGAATGATTTTCCCAAAGACCATTAGAATCTCTAAAAGTAGAAATACCGCTTTCTGCCGAGATACCTGCCCCTGTAAGCACAACGAGTTTCTTTTTTCTAGCCATTTTCTGAATAATATATCTGTTGAATAAACAAAACAGCACAAAGTTGGAGTAAACTTTGTGCTGTGGTTGAGAATAATTTTGAAAAATCTCTATCTATTTTTTCTTTCCTTTAGGAGCTGGAGCTTCTTCACCTAGTTTGATACAATCTTCTAGTGTCAAATCTGCCGCAACCATATCTTTAGGGATTTTTACATTACGTTTTCCGATTTGGATGTAAGGGCCATAAACCCCATTTACGACCTTTATACTTTCGTTTTCTGGGAATTCTTTGATGTATTTATTGGCCTCTTGATTACGTTTAGCTTGAATGATTTCAACCGCTCTTTCTAAGGTAATAGAAGTAAGAGAATCTGTTTTGCCTAAAGAATAATATTTACCCTCATGTTTTACATAAGGGCCAAATCTCCCTTTACCAGTCGTAATAGCACTTCCTTCGAAATCGCCGAGTGCTTCGTTTGCTTCGGCTGTTCTTTTGGCTTGAATTAGTTCAATCGCTCTTGCTTCCTCAATAGTAAAAGGGTCATCGGTGGCCTCGAGGCTAACAAACTTATCATCATGTTTTACATAAGGACCTAGTTTACCAGCTCCAATGATGATTGGTTTATCTTCAAAAAAACCAATTTCTCTAGGGAGTCTTGGCTTTTCGAAGAGCTCAAGAGCCTCTTCGAGGGTAATTGAAGAAATCAACTTGTCTTTGGGTAAATTCACAAAAATAGGTTTTTCTTCATCTTTTGTATCTCCAAGCTGAACATACGGGCCGTATTTTCCTAATCTTACCGAAATCGTCTTTCCAGAGTTAGGGTCAATTCCCAATTCTCTAGTTGAGCCTGACGAACTTCTTTCTGCACTTTTACTTTCCTCAATCGTTTTATGAAAATCTTGATAGAAATTATCAATCATGGCAGACCACTCCATCTTGCCTTGTGCAATTTCATCAAATTCATTCTCCATTTCGGCAGTAAACTTAAAGTCTACGACTTCGCTAAAATTATTCACTAGAAAGTCGTTAACCACCATACCAACAGAAGTAGGGAATAGCTTTCCTTTTTCTGTACCGTAAGTTTCTTTTCCTTCTTTTTCGGAGATAGTATTATTTTTTAATACCATTTCTTTGTAAGTACGTTCTTTGCCAAGGCGATCTTCCTTCACGACATACTCACGCTTGATAATGGTAGAGATAGTTGGCGCATAGGTAGAAGGACGGCCAATGCCTCTTTCTTCAAGAGCTTTTACCAAACTAGCTTCGGTGTATCTTGGAGCAGGGCGCGTAAATTTCTCGGTAGCCTTCATATTGTCCAAATTCAAGATTTGACCAATATTGAGAGGAGGTAGCATTTTTGAATTTTCCTCATCCTCTTCGTCATCGCTACTTTCGAGATATACTGCCAAAAATCCATCAAACTTAATAACCTCTCCTTGTGCAATCAACTCTTCAGCAGTACTCGAAATACCAATAGTAGCTGTTGTACGTTCTAGTTGAGCATCTGCCATTTGTGATGCAATCGAACGCTTCCAGATGAGTTCATACAAACGTTTTTCGCGAAGATCAGCACCCGCTGAAGTTACAGAAAAATCAGTTGGGCGAATAGCCTCGTGCGCTTCCTGTGCGGATTCGTTTTTGGTTTTGTATTGGCGTGTTTGGACATATTGAGCACCAAACTGATCAGTAATCGCATTTTTAGCTTTCTCAATAGCCTCCTCTGAAAGACTGGTTGAGTCGGTACGCATATACGAAATTTTACCAGCTTCGTATAATTTTTGTGCGTACATCATAGTGGATGCTACTGAGTATCCCAACTTACGCGAGGCTTCCTGCTGTAAGGTAGAGGTGGTAAAAGGAGGCGAAGGCGATTTTTTAGCAGGCTTAGTTTCGAGCGACTTGATTTTGAAGGTAGCACCTAAACATTTCTCTAGAAAATCTTTAGCAGCACCAGCTGTTTCAAAATTCTTTGGAAGTTCTGCCTGTAAAATTTTATTTCCTTCTAATAAAAACTGCGCAACGATTTTAAAAGAAGACTTAGTTTTGAAGTTTTCTATTTCACGTTCACGTTCTACGATAATTCTTACCGCAACAGATTGTACACGACCAGCCGAAAGCCCTTTTTTTACTTTAGACCAGAGTACTGGCGATAGTTCAAAGCCAATCAAGCGGTCTAACAAACGACGCGCTTGTTGAGCATTCACCAAGTCCATGTCGATGGTACGTGGGTTTTGAATAGCATTTTGGATAGCCTTTTTGGTGATTTCACGAAAAACGATACGTTTTGTGTTATCTGCCAATCCTAGTGCTTCTTTCAAGTGCCAAGAAATAGATTCTCCTTCGCGGTCATCATCGGTTGCGAGCCACACTTCCTCAGAAGATTTGGCAATACTTTTTAATTCGTTTACAACCTTGATTTTATCGGGAGATACTTCGTAAGTAGGCTTGAACCCATTTTCAATATCAATAGCCATTCCTTTGTCTGGCAAATCACGGACGTGCCCAAAGGAAGATCTCACAGTGAAATCTTTTCCAAGGTAGCCTTCAATCGTTTTTGCTTTTGCAGGAGACTCTACTATTACTAAGTTTTTTGACATTAATTATGCTGATTGGTGGAGTAAACAATCGAAATTATTTACAAATATTAAATCATTAAGGGGCAAATACCCATAAAGCCCTTTCGGATATAACAAGCCTCTAAGAAGGCTATTGTTATGTTTCTTTTGCCAAATATATAAACTTCATTTCAAAATGTAGTCCATTTTTTTTGAATACAACAATAAATTTATGCAATAAGATATTCTATTGGAATCAAAATTTGCTTGCTGACAAGGGCCTTTTGATTAGATACATTACATAAACTTTAATTGGGCTATTCTTGTTTGGCATATCTTCAAAACAAAAAAAGCCTGAGCATATACTCAGGCTTTGATACTATTTGGTATTTGATTATTTCACTAAGCTTTTGTTGCTTGGAGCGAATTTAGTCAAATTGATACCTTCTACAGCTTGTACGTATTCTTCGATTGTTGGAGTTCTGCCCAACACCGTCGATAACACTACTACAGGCGTTGAAGAAAGCAATGATTCACCTTTTTTAGTGTCGGTATCTTCTACCACGCGTCCTTGGAACAAACGAGTCGAAGTAGCCATTACCGTGTCACCTTTAGCCGCTTTTTCTTGGTTACCCATACAAAGGTTACATCCAGGGCGCTCTAAGTACAACATTTTTTCGTAAGAAGTACGTGCGGCTGATTTTGGAGCATTGTCATCAAACTCAAAACCTGAGTATTTTTGGAGTACTTCCCAGTCACCCTCAGCTTTTAGTTCATCTACAATGTTATAAGTTGGTGGAGCAACAACCAAAGGAGCTTGGAACTCTACTTTTCCTTTTTGTGCTTCGATGTTTTTCAACATTTGAGCCAAAATCTTCATATCGCCTTTATGAACCATACAAGAACCAATAAAGCCAAGGTCAACCTTTTTATCGCCACCGTAGTAAGATAATGGTCTGATAGTATCGTGGGTATATCTCTTCGAAACGTCAGCATTGTTTACGTCTGGGTCGGCAATCATTGGCTCAGCAATTACGTCTAGGTCAACTACTACCTCTGCATAATATTTGGCATTAGCATCTGGTTTCAAAGCTGGTTTTTCGCCAGATTGGATTTCTGCGATACGCTTATTAGCCTTATCAATCAAACCTTGAAGGACTTGGTTTTTGTTGTCCATGCCTTTTTCAATCATAATTTGGATTCTGCTTTTCGCGATTTCCAAAGATTCGATTAAAGTAGCATCTTCTGAAATACAGATGGAAGCTTTTGCCTTCATTTCTGCAGTCCAGTCTGTAAAGGTAAATGCTTGGTCGGCAGTCAAGGTTCCGATATGTACTTCGATTACTCTGCCTTGGAATACGTTTTCACCTCCAAATTGTTGCAACATTTGAGCTTGTGTAGCGTGTACAACATCACGGAAGTCCATGTATTCTTTCATATTACCTTTAAAAGTAACTTTTACAGAATCTGGAATAGGCATCGATGCCTCACCCGTAGCAAGTGCCAAGGCTACTGTACCAGAGTCAGCACCAAAAGCAACCCCTTTTGACATACGAGTGTGTGAGTCACCACCGATGATAATTGCCCAATCGTCAACTGTAATATCATTCAATACTTTATGAATAACGTCAGTCATTGAGTGATATACACCTTTCGGGTCACGAGCGGTAATCAAACCAAACTCGTTCATGAATTTCATCAATTTAGGAATGTTGGCTTGTGCCTTTTTATCCCAAACTGAAGCAGTATGACAACCTGATTGATAAGCACCGTCAACCGTAGTGGAGATAGTAGTAGCAGCCATTGACTCCAATTCCTGCGCTGTCATCAAACCAGTAGTATCTTGTGAACCTACAATGTTTACCAACACACGAACGTCTGAACCAGCATGCAATACTTTTCCTGGAGTAGCACCCACAGCATTTCTGTTGAAGATTTTTTCAACTGCTGTTAATCCTTGTCCTTCGTGCGAAACTTCTTTGGATGGAGCAAATACAGGTGCAATAGCGATACCTAATAATTGAGAAGCAAAAGTTTGGATTTTTTTACCGAATACAATGGCATAAGAGCCACCTGCTTTGATAAATTCCAGCTTTTGTGGAGTGAACGATTTTGAGATATCAATCAACTCTTGGTCTCCATTGTATAATTTTTTTGTTTTTGTATTGATGGTCAATACAGTACCTGTAGCTACCGAATATACTTGCTCAAGGATTGGCTCGTTGTTTTCGTCACGTACAACTTTACCGTCTGCGTCAACTTTCTTAACCCAGTTTTTGAGGTCGATACCAATACCACCCGTTACATCTACTGTTGTTAAGAAAATCGGAGAAATGCCGTTTGTACCACCTACGATTGGAGCAATATTTACGAAAGGCACATAAGGACTAGCTTGTTTACCCGTCCAAAGAGCCACATTGTTTACGCCTGACATTCTTGAAGACCCCACGCCCATTGTACCTTTTTCGGCAATCAACATAACAGACTTATCTGGATGTAGAGCTTTCAATGCTTCGATTTCAGCCTGAGCAGCAGGCGATATCATACATTTTCCGTGTAATTCGCGGTCAGAGCGAGAGTGCGCTTGGTTTCCAGGCGAAAGCAAATCGGTAGAAATATCGCCTTCACCTGCGATAAATGTCACTACCTTAATTTCTTCTGGAACTTCGGGAAGTTTAGTGAAAAACTCTGCTTTTGCGTAGCTTTCGATAATATCTTTGGCTGTAGCATTACCGCTTTCAAAAGCGTCTTTCAAACGTTTTAGGTCGGCATCGTACAAATACACCTGCGTTTTCAATACATCACCTGCTTGTTTTGCGATGGCTGCATTGTCTCCCAAAGCTAGGTCTAATAATACTTCGATTGATGGTCCACCTTTCATGTGTGACAACAATTCGAAGGCAAAATCAGCAGTAATTTCCTCAACAACTGACAGACCAAGAATAATTTCTTTTAAAAATTTAGCTTTTACGCCTGCGGCAGGAGTAGTACCTGGCAAGGTATTATAGATAAAAAATTGAAGTGAATCTGCACGATTAGCGTTGTCCAAATCTTTGATTTGTTCGATGATTTCACTTAGCAATTCAGCACTATCAATTGGCTTAGGATGAAGCCCTTGAGTTTTTCTTTCTTCGATTTCTTGAAGATAATCGTTATAAAAGTTCATATGAAATTATTTACAGTTATTTTAGTATTTATCCTTGAATAATTTTTGGTTAAACTAGTCTTTTATCATCTTTTACAAGTGGTTTTTGATAGAAGAACTTGTATGGCAAATTTATAAAAACCAAGTTCGAATTAAAAATTTTTTAGCGATTAGACGGTTTAGGTATATATTTTCTTGGTTTTGTTTTATTTTTATTTACCCTATTCGTTAATTGTGCTGGTAAACATTAGATTAGTCCTAAAATCAATTTAGTGACTTTACCTACAGATATTAAATGTTTCTTAGAATTATAGTCATAACTCTTCTTTGAAGTAAAATTACTACGATATTGTCTGTTGAATCATTTTGTTTATCAAGTATATCTGGTAATATTTAGAAGGAATAATTTAATGAAAATTATAAAGTGTTGAATATTAAATATTTGTGAAGGATAGTGTCAGGTTTTTCCGATTGCTTATTCTATTTTTTCAATTTTATAACTCAGTACTGTTATTTTTAAAAGTAAACATCTCGGAGTAGATTCTTTAAAGATTCTTAACTTGGTTGGTAGAGAATCTTAGATAGACTTTATTGAAGTTTAAATTCATATACACTAATTGAGAAGCTATATAAAATAAGCTGAAAATACACAGTATATTTTTTCTGAAAGTTGAATATGAGCTCAAAATGTAGCTATTACTTCCAACTACAGATGTAATATGTTTTTATTAATTTTTTGCATTTACGAAGAATCAAGCGTGAAAAATAGCATCCGTACTGTATTTTTACCTTGATCTGAAAAAAGATGATTCCCGAAATTCGTCGTACATCCACAATTAGAAGTTTTAGTAAGTTAGTGAGCAAAATAAAATTTAATCTTTTAGCTTTCGGCTTTCAGCCACGGGCATTCGACAAAAATATATCTATTGTTACTAAAAACATTTTAACACTCTTTGCCTTGTGCCTGTTGCCTTGTCCCTAAAATAAAAAACTTAAATGCGTTCATTCAAAAGGACATTTCAATTTATAAGAACCTAAAGGCTCAGATGGGTGTTGTTTAGTTAGTATCCAAAGAGAGTTTTTGACCTAAATTATTCTTTAAATCTAAAATTTCAATAACTTATAAATCAATAAAATAACATGGCTTTTGACATAGAAATGATTAAGGCGGTTTACGAAAGAATGCCAGCACGTGTAGAGGCAGCTCGTAAATTGGTAGGAAGACCTTTGACGTTAACCGAAAAGATTCTTTATTCTCACTTATGGGAAGGCACTCCAACTCAAACTTTTGAGAGAGGTAAGTCGTATGTTGACTTTGCACCAGATCGTGTTGCTATGCAAGATGCTACCGCACAAATGGCTCTTTTACAGTTTATGCAGGCTGGTCGACCAAAAGTTGCAGTGCCATCGACAGTACACTGTGATCACTTGATTGAAGCCAAGGTTTCGTCTGCCACTGACCTAGCTGTGGCAGTTGACAAAAATAAGGAAGTATACGATTTTCTTTCTTCGGTATCAGATAAGTATGGTATTGGATTCTGGAAACCAGGCGCTGGAATTATTCATCAGGTTGTATTAGAAAACTATGCTTTCCCAGGCGGAATGATGATTGGGACTGACTCTCACACCGTAAACGCAGGTGGTTTGGGTATGATTGCCATTGGTGTAGGTGGGGCAGATGCCTGTGATGTGATGGCAGGGCTAGCTTGGGAATTAAAGTTTCCTAAACTTATTGGCGTTAAATTGACAGGAAAGCTGAATGGCTGGACCTCAGCGAAAGATGTAATTCTAAAAGTAGCGGGTATTCTGACGGTTAAAGGTGGTACGGGTTGTATTGTGGAGTATTTCGGCGAGGGCGTTACTTCTATGTCAGCAACAGGTAAAGGTACCATTGCGAATATGGGTGCCGAAATTGGAGCTACTACTTCAACCTTTGGCTATGATGAATCGATGGCGCGCTATCTGGCGGCAACGGGTCGTGCGGAGGTGGCAGAATTAGCCAACGAAATTAAAGAGCATTTGACTGCCGACCCAGAAGTTTATGCCGACCCAGCGACTTATTTCGACCAAGTGATTGAAATAGATTTAGATACGTTAGAGCCACATTTGAATGGGCCATTTACACCAGATTTGGCAACACCGATTTCTCAAATGAAGGAATTGGCTGAGAAAAACGGTTGGCCAACTAAAGTGGAAGTGGGCTTGATTGGTTCTTGTACCAATTCATCTTATGAGGATATTTCTCGTGCAGCTTCTTTGGCAAGACAAGTGGCGGCAAAGGGCTTAAAAACTAAAGCTGAATATACTATTACGCCAGGTTCGGAACAAGTACGTTATACCATTGAGCGTGATGGGTTTATAGATACTTTCGAAAGTATTGGTGGAAAAGTATTCTCAAATGCTTGTGGCCCTTGTATTGGACAGTGGGCTCGTGCGGGTGCTGAGAAAGGTGAGAAAAACACCATTGTTCATTCATTCAATCGTAACTTTGCTAAGCGTGCTGACGGTAATCCAAATACCTACGCGTTTGTGGGTTCGCCCGAATTGGTAACAGCTTTAGCGATTGCAGGTGATTTGACATTTAACCCATTAACCGACTATTTGACAAACGAAGCGGGTGAGCAAGTGAAATTGGATCCACCAAAAGGAGACGAATTACCTACAAAAGGTTTTGCTGTAGAAGATGCTGGATACCAAGCACCTGCAGAGGATGGTTCTTCGGTAGTGGTAAAAGTATCTCCAACTTCTGACCGTTTGCAGTTGTTAGAGCCATTTGCACCTTGGGAAGGGACAGATTTGAAAGGACTAAAATTGTTGATTAAAGCAAAAGGAAAATGTACTACCGACCATATCTCAATGGCTGGTCCTTGGTTGAAATACCGTGGGCATTTGGACAATATCTCTAACAATATGTTGATTGGTGCCTTGAATTATTTTAACGAGAAAACAGATAAAGTTAAAAACCAATTGACTGGCGAATATGGCCCAGTACCTGCAACGCAACGTGCTTACAAAGCTGCTGGTATTGGTTCTATTGTTGTGGGCGACCAAAACTACGGTGAAGGTTCATCTCGCGAACATGCTGCTATGGAGCCTCGTCATTTGGGTGTGCGTGCTGTATTAGTGAAATCTTTTGCTCGTATCCACGAAACCAACTTGAAGAAACAAGGTATGTTGGCTTTGACTTTTGCCAATGAAGCTGACTACGATAAAATCCAAGAAGATGATGCTATCGACATCAACGGATTAGCGGATTTTGCACCTAATAAACCATTGGAAGTTGTCCTGAACCATGCTGATGGCACTTCTGATACCATTGTTGTGAATCATTCATACAATGACCAACAAATAGAATGGTTTAAAGCGGGCGGAGCATTGAATATTATTCGTGCCAGCGTTGGAAAATAAACCTGATATATTTCGGACTATAGATTTCTGCTTGAGGAATTATCTTTTGATACTTCTACAGTTAGAGATAGTTTAAAAACCTTGATAGAGTTCGAATTAACAAACATCGGTAATCTCAAATATTAGGATTGAGATTATACACTAAGTTTTCATCAAAAAAGCGGTCGAAAAATATCTTTCGACCGCTTTTTTGGTGTTACAACGAGTGCTACTATGTTAGTTGTGAGTGGCTTAAGGATCAATTTTTGCGTCTCTACTGGTAGAATACAAATTTTAACAAAACTATATTTTAATAGTTATCCCAGCCCATTTGCTTCTTTATTTGTTTTAGTTTTGCTTTGATTGTATCGCTATCAACGTATCCTGTGTGACGTTCGGAGGATACTAGCCTGATGCCTCCCGTAAGATCGAGGGTTTCAGAAGCGATTTTATTTCTAAAAATCTTTGCCTTTTCGGGCGATTCTTGTTTGTCTTTTAGGTAGTTAGCCAGCAAAGTTGCTAGTTCTGTAAATATATCATAAGCTGCGGAGTTGGTTTCAACAAAGCCCATCACGTAAATATTGTCGTGTTTTGGGTTGAATAGATTCATATATAATTGTGGACGATGATCTTTCCAGTCAAAAAACGCTGAAGCAAAAGGAATGTCATAATGATAGCCCGTTGCCAAAATTATTTCATCTACCTCTATGGCTTCTCCGTTTTTGAAAAAGACTTTTTTACCATCAAAATAATCTATATCAGGTTTGATACTCAAATTGCCATGGGAGGTATGGTGCATGATTTGGGAGTTCATCAAAGGATGTGATTCAAACAATTCGTGGTCGGGCTTGGGAAGTCCAAATTTGGTTTGGTCGCCTACCACAATTTTTAGGAGTTTTTTGAAAATCCATTGATTGACTTTCAAGGGTAGTTTGGGGCCACCATGTGAGAATACATCCGACGGTATGCCGAAAACATGTTTTGGAATAAAGTAATACCCCCGTCGCATACTCAAATAGGCCTCATCTGCAAAACTGGCTGCTTCACAAGCAATATCGACGCCCGAATTGCCCCCTCCAACGACCAATACTCTTTTATTGAGAAACTCAGTAGACTTTTTGAAGGTATTTGAATGACGAATAATTCCAGAAAATGTACCACGATATTGAGCCATATTGGGATGCCAAAGTGTCCCATTTGCACAAATGAGCTCTTGGTGAAAATAGCTTTCGCCCTTTGTTGTTGTTAACTTCCAACTGTCTTCATATTTTTCTACTTTTTCTATTTTAGTATTGAAAATGATATTTTTTTCTAAATCAAAATGTTTGGCAAATGCTTGTATATATGCGCACAACTGCTTTCGAGTAGGGTAATCGGGGTAATGCTCAGGCATCGGGAAATCTGGGAAGCCTGAAAGTGTTTTTGAAGATATAAAATGCGCTGATTCGTACATGGGCGAACCTTCATTTTGGATGTCCCATAATCCTCCAGTATTGTGGTGTTTTTCATAAACAACAAACGGAAGTTGCATTTTGGCTAAGGCTCTTGCGATGGATAATCCAGCAGGACCTGCTCCGATAATGGCAATAGGACTTGTTTTCATAGCTATTTCAGGTTTGATTATTGTATAAAATACTTGATAGTTTGAAAGATAGAGGTAAGGATAACAATAGATAAAACGATATATCGAAATACCTTTTCGGAAGTATATTGTAAAATTATTTTTCCGAGATAACTTCCCAAAATACTGATAGCAATTAGAAAGGGTATCAATACGATATATTGTTTGTCAAAATACCCATTACTTACATAAACTATCGCGCGACTGCTATCTACGCCCAAATCTATCAATGCGGAGGTAGCAATGAATATCTCTTTGGAAAGCTGGAACGCCGCTAAAGTAATTCCTCTGATAGCGCCGCCCGTGCCGACCAAACCTGCCAAAAGTCCAGACACAATACCGCCCAAATACAGGTTTCCATCGGTTTGTTTGAGGGTTTTATTGAAATTGTAAAGTAAATATACCGACAAGCCCACCAACACAATATTCATCGCTAGTTCCATCGACTTTGTGGGCAAAAAGGTGGTCATCCAAGCCCCAATCATCACAAAAATCACAGCTGGAATGCCTAATTTGAGGGCTATCTCTTTGTTGATACCTTTTCGAAATAATGTAATTTTGGAGATATTACTAAAAACATGAAAGACTGCCGTAATACCAAGTACAGTTTTAAAATCAAAAAATAAGGAAGCGACTGGCACAAAAAGGATAGACGAGCCAAAGCCTGAAACCGTTCCAATGATTTCTGCAAACAAAGCCAAAATGGCAAAAATATAGTATTTTTCAAGCACAGTCTGAAGGGGAGGATTAGTACCTATTTTGAAATGAAAATCAGGAGTGTACGAAGGATTTTAAAAACTATTTATTTTGGATATCGGAGGTGGGATTTCGGAACTATAAGTTGCCATATTTTGTAAAAAACAAAGGTATTTTACTTTATTTTCGAAATCAGAAATCCCAAATCCGCACCCGTTAGAATTCTTTCGTACAGTTCTGGATGAAGATACCAAATTATCTGTGTGATTCATAAGAAGAAACCTACACAGTTTGCTGATTTTTATCTGCTTTGATGCGTAAGATTCACTATTTTGTGAATAACATCGTCTAATTCTTGAGCCGTCTGGTGAAGCTGATTGATTAATAAGGGGTTATACGCTTGGTCGTATTCGATAAGCTGAACTAATCCAAGAATATTGGCAACGGGTTTTCGTATCTCGTGCGATTGTTGCCAAGCAATTTTTTCCAGCGCTTCAACTTGGTTTTCTAATCGATGTTCATGCTCAATGCGTTTTGTAACATCTTGAATGATAGCTAGTACAAATGTTTCTTCATCGACTTGAAAAGAGTTTAAACTTACTTCAACGGTTTTTTCTATTCCATCTTTGGTAATGGCAGGGGTATACCTATCAAGACCCATCTTGTACATTTTAGGCGATTGAATGTAAGTTTGTTGGTGATAAGAGTGTTTAAGATGAAATCGTTTTGGAATCAAAACATTGATATTTTTCCCATCTAGTTCATTGGGTTGATAATTAAAGATTTTCTCAGTTTCTGGATTCACCATCTGAATTTTCATCGTCTTATCAACTATCACAATGGGTACTGGTGCTGTGTTGATAATTTTACGGAACCTCTGTTCATTTTCCATAATGGAGAGTTCCATTTTCTTTTTAGCATTGATATTTATCGCCACAATACACACGCCGAGTAAGGCTTGTTTTTGGTCATAAACAGGATACATTTTGCTCAAAATCCAAACAGCTTCACCCTGAATATTGTGAACACAAATTTCATCTTCGACTATTTTTCCTGCACAAGCTTGCTCAAATTGCCGAAAGAATTCTTCGGTTTCGTTAGGAAAAAGGTATTCCCTAAAATCTGCTCCAATGTAAATTTTTTTTCCAACTTGGCTCAATAATACCCGCTCGATATGTGTATTATATTGAATTACCTTAAAATCGACATCTAGCAAACAAATACTATCAGAGATGTTATTGAGCAATGATTCATAGGTCTTTTTGATGGATTCAACTTCTAACTCGGCCTTTTTCTGTCGGTCAATGTTTTTGGCATAAATAGCCACGCCCACAAATTGCTGATTTTCACTGTAAACAGGATTGATTCTGTACTCAAACCATACGTTGTGCTCCTTATTGGTGGTTAGGTTTTGGACTACGGTAAATTCACCACGAAGCGCTTTTTCGAAAGCGGTTTGATAGAGTGGCTTAAGGCTTTGCAATACAAAATTCCTGTAGTCATCTCCCAGGGCTATTTTTTTTCCAAAAAAAGACTCAAGAATGGTGGACATGGAGGTATTGAAATGCAAAACCTCATGAGTTGGCGAAACAAGGACAAAACTTTCGGTGACGCTATTAATGATAGCCGTGAGCATTTCTCCCGATAATTTATTCATATTCATGTTGTGTGTCTAAGATCGTAATTTCAATGTGCTGGCAAGTGGCAAGCTCATGATTTAATAGGAAAATTGGGATAGACAACCGCCCATTGGTAAATAGTATACCCAAGGGTTGATGCAATGCTCAAGTTAAAATAAAGTGCTGGAATTTTAATCTATGTATGTACAACATTCTTGAAGTAAATGCGCAAATGGTGTTTTTAAGGGTCTCAAGCGGGCAAATAAGTTAGTGAGCAAAATAAAATTTAAGATTGAACTTTGGGCTTTCGGCAATAGGCTTTGGAAAAAGAATGGCTGTGGTTATTAAAAAACATTCTAACACTCTTTGCCTTGTGCCTGCTGCCTTGTCCCTGAAACACAAAACAAAAATTTCATCCTGAGCTATTCTAACACGATGAAATAATTATACGTTTACTTTACATTTGTGAGAAAAATTGAAGAAGGTTTTTTATGTTAAAAGAAATCAGGTTGTTTAATCCCAATAATCAGAGCGTTTTGGGAATTTTTGCAAGATGTATGATGGTGGTCATCTCGGCAGTTTGGTTGTTTTATCTTGATGAAATTGAGGATGCTGATCCTGTAGTTTCTACATTGGTTTTGATGATTTTATCTTTTTCGAAAACCTTCTATTTTGTTTGGGTGGGGTATCAAAAGATAATTGACGTAACCATCAAGGATGCGCCCTTCCATAAGTTTATTATTTTTGCTAGTATGAATATTTTGGTTTTTATTCTGTCGTTTACTTTTGACTTTTTTGGTCTGTATCTTATCGACCCAAGTAACTATGATGGAATGCCCTTAAATTTTTCAAAGCCTCGTATTTTGTTTGAATTTCTATTTTTTAGTCTGCAGCAGTTTACTTTTTTTGGATATGGTAGTCTTCTTCCAAGTTCAATTTTGGCAAAAATTCTTTCAATGTTAGAACTAACCATTTCATTCCTTACGGTATTATTTATCCTTTCAGATTTTAATAGCCTCAAAGAAAGTTTGTTATCCAAAGTAGAGCCACAAAAGGAAGAAAAATAACTAAAATTCAATGTTTAGGCACAAGTCAATGAGTATATAATTGTTTTTTAGTAACGATGGATATGCTTTTTGCCAAATGCCCAAACCTGAAAGCCGAAAGCTCAAAAAGTAAATTTATTTGGCTCACCTACTTAAAATCTAGCATAATGTCATCAAGCATGAGTTATCCCAAATTTTAAGATTGGGATTATCCTCTATAATTTTCATAAAAAAGGAGTCGGAATATATTTCCCGACCCCTTTTTTGAGGCTATTATGCTGGATTTACTTGGTTTGAGACGCAAGCATTGAGACGCAAGCATTGCGTCTCTACCGATTGAATACAAATTTTTTCATAATCACTAATCTGTGCGTTTTGCTAGTAATACTTTTCAACAAAGTAATCACTAGTTTACCCAATGACCAATTTCGGGATGCCTTATGATTATTCTTTTTCTTCCTCGTCTTCAGCTTCTTCTTCCTCGTCGTACTCTTCCTCATCCTCAGCTTCTTCCTCCTCGTCGTCGTACTCTTCCTC
>NZ_JBMLSD010000182.1:0-2728 GCF_049240685.1 Flectobacillus sp. | reverse complement strand
TGTTGCCTTGTCCCTAAACACATAACTTAAATATTATTCTGCTCCATTACTTATTTGAATAACTGAAAATACCTCCGCTTGTACCTTAAAACATCCAATTTCTCAGATATGAAACGTCGAACCTTTATTCAACAAACCACTGCTTTGGCTGGACTTTCTGCCTTAGCAGCTAATCAAACTGAAGCACAAAATTCAGCTCCTGCCGAATTTCCCATTATTATTTCTACTTGGAACAATGTCAAAGCTAACGAAGCAGCTTGGGCGATGGTTCAAAAAACAGGTCGTGCGCTGGATGCTGTAGAGGCAGGAGCGCTTATTCCAGAAGCAGACCCTAACGAAATTACGGTAGGGTATGGCGGCTTGCCAGACCGCGATGGTCACGTTACCTTGGATGCCTGTATCATGGACGAAAAGGGTAATGCTGGCTCTGTAACATTCTTGGAAGGCATTATGCACCCTATTTCGGTAGCTCGGGCAGTAATGGAAAAAACTCCACACGTAATGTTATCGGGTGAAGGAGCTTTACAATTTGCTCTTTCGCAAGGATTCAAAAAGCAAAACCTATTGACTGAAAGTTCTAAGAAGGCTTGGTTAAAATGGAAAAAAGAATCCAAATATGAGCCAAAAATTAATATCGAACGCCACGATACCATTGGACTATTGGCATTGGGCAAAAAGGGTGAAGTATCTGGCGCTTGTACCACTAGCGGGATGGCATACAAAATGCATGGTCGCGTGGGCGACTCTCCAGTAATTGGAGCAGCCGTATTTTGTGATGATGAAGTGGGTGGCGCTTGTGCTACAGGCTTGGGAGAGTTTGTACTCAAGACCTTAGGTTCATTCCTCATTGTAGAATTGATGAGAAATGGTCGTACACCACAACAAGCTTGCGAGGAAGCCATTATGCGTATTGTGAAGCGTTATAACTACAAGGAATTCCAGATTGGTTATTTAGCAGTTAATAAAAAAGGAGAACACGGTGCTTATTCAATTCAAAAAGGCTTTAGTTATACCCTCACGAAAGAAGGCGTAACCAAAGTCTACGAATCGGATTATTATATGAAGTAACAACGTGGTAAGAAGTGTTAAATGTAGATTTAGTAAGTAATAGTGCAGAATGAAATTTTATTTTATCCGTTTAGGCATAAAGCAAAGAGTGTTAAATTGTTTTTTAGCAGCGCTAGAAATGTTTTTACCGAATACTCAAAAAGTAATTTTATTTTGTGTACAACCTTAGGTAATATCGACATCACTTCGTTTCAAACAAAAATCCCTCAAGTATTTTGTTATACCTTGAGGGATTTTTTTGTATACTAATAAGAATTACTTATTATTCGGGAAAATATTTTGAATAATTATCTTTGATAACTATTTAAAGAAATAATTGTACATACCTTATTCGAGAGATAAAGAAGAGAAGACTCCGAAAATGGTAAAAATAGTATATATTAAAGTCGATAGGTTTATCCTAAAACCCTTCAAAACTATAAAAACTTGACTATTAGACACTTATTAAAAATCCAATTCATAAAGGCTTTTGTATTTAGCGGATTTGTGGACTTCTAGCGTTATTTTTTAATAATTAGATTTTATTAAGAAATGCCTCAAATCGCTCATTTTGAGCTAAAATAGAAATATGGCATTAAGTTTCTTATTCACTGAATATACTTATATATTAGCAACCTAATAGCTTGGTACAAGCAGCCAAACCTTATAACTAAGAGCCGATGGAAATACAAAATCCTTTACAATCTGCTACCCAAAAACAAAAGATATTAATAGAAATCGCCTGGGAAACCTGCAACCAGGTAGGAGGTATTTATACTGTAATTCGTACAAAAGTCCCATCAATGGTGGAAAAATGGGGCGATGACTATTTCTTGTTAGGTCCGTACTTCCCACAAACAGCCTCTGCCGAATTTGAACCTATCCATGATTTGGATGATTCTGTATTAGGTAAAACTGTTCAGAAGATGCGCTCAATGGGCTATGGTGTGCACTATGGTTACTGGCTCGTAACTGGAAAGCCGCGTATTGTCTTGTTTGATTTTTGGTCAATCTACAACAATATCAATGCTCTTAAAGCAGGATTATGGGAGCGTCATCAGGTATCTACCTTGAATACTGAGGAATTGGTAAGTCATGTGATTGCCTTTGGTGAAATGGTGCGAGTATTTTTGACCGAATTAGCAAAAGAACAACAAAACAAAATTGATATTGTAGCGCACTTCCATGAATGGATGGCGGCCTCGGCTATACCAGATTTGCGCAAAGACCAAGTAAAAGTAGCAACTGTTTTTACAACTCACGCTACGATGCTGGGTCGTTATTTGGCAGGAAACGTTCCGAATTTCTACGATAAAATAGATACCTTCGACTGGCTCAAGGAGGCACGTCATTATGGTATTGAGGCTCAAGCTACACTAGAACGCTTGGCTGCATTACAAGCGCACGTTACTACTACTGTGAGTGACGTCACAGCCAAAGAATGTGAGTTTCTACTAGGAAAAGTGCCAGACCTAATCCTTCCGAACGGCCTCAACATTACAAGGTTCTCGGCTATGCACGAACATCAAAACTTGCATACCAAATACAAAGACCGCATCAATGAGTTTGTGATGGGGCACTTTTTCCAGAGCCAGCCATTTAATCTCGAAAAAACGCTATATTTCTTTACATCGGGGCGTTATGAGTATAGCAACAAAGGCTATGACCTTACGCTAGAAGC
>NZ_JBMLSD010000181.1:5399-9173 GCF_049240685.1 Flectobacillus sp. | reverse complement strand
CAGTAAACCAAAAGTACCTAACCTACTTATGGTTCAAGCCAAGCGAACTTGAATTTGCAGATAATGGCGAACAACCTAAAAGAGATGAAAAAACCGAGCTAGTCCCTTTGTATTGCAATACCACCTCGGGGGTAAAGCTTAGACCAGAAGCCAATACGCTCAAGAAGGAGCTGAAAATCATTAGCTATGGTAACATTGTAGGATACACCGACAAAAGCACCAAAAAATACCTTACTATTACCTTTTTGAGGGTATTTGATGCCAAAGGAAAGGCAATCGGTTGGGTCGCTAGTGATTATGTATCTTACAGCAAGCCACAAGCCAAGGCGCTTCCAAAGGTTGAATCTTCTGGTGAGTCAAGTTCTGTGGTTGTTACTCAGGACGATGACCCTCAAGCTGGTATTTCGGACTCAACTGGAGCAGGTATTTTGAAAGTGGTTTTATATGGCTTTTTCTTCTTACTTTTTGGTCTGTTCTTCTATTCTATGTATCGTGCTTATAAAGACAAAAAAAATGAAAGAAAAGCTAAGTTGGTATAAGACCCTTTTGGTCACCAAGCCTCTTACAGCCATCCTTTTGTTTCTCGTCCCCATTGGTCTTATTGGATACTTTATTTTCAATCTCGGGAAAGACAAAGGCTTAAACACTCCTCCATCTGACGCTCCAAGCCCTGAATATCAGCCTCCAACGGCTCAGGAAAAGTCAATCTTTGAGGAATGGACAAAGACGACAGGAAAAATAATTGTAGAGCAAGCTCACAACTATTTTACGGCATGGTATAGCAAGATTTGGTATGGCGAAATGCGTGACCTTTCTCATACACTCAAGGAACTAACTGACAAGGAGTTGATTTGGATAGCTAACGACTACAACCGAAAATACTTCAAAGATGGCACGTTCCTAACTGAGTTTATTGACCATAAGCTCTATGCATCCGCAGCCTACGACAGTGTATTGACTAGGCTCACAAAACTCAAGGCAAAGTAATGGCGAACATCTTAGATACCCTTGCAAACATCCTTTCTACCGACGAAATCAAGGATTTTATTACAGGTAAGAAAAAGCCTGAAATCACCGTGAATACCAACGTAGAAATGGAAACTGAAACAATCAAGAATGTAGCATTCTATCTGTTTCTGGCACTTGGAGGTTTTGCTATCATCCTAGCATTCCTCATGTTTTGGGCAATGAAGTTCGCCCTATCATCATTCAAAAATTAAACCCTCAATGGCAATGGGAAGGAATTTGGATAAAAATATCAATATCGAAGAACTCAAGGCACAAGCTGAAAAAAGAAAACAAGATGCTGAGCTAGAGTTGCAACGAGTCGAACAACTGCAACAAGAACAAAAAGAAGCTGAAAGACAGCAAAAAATCAACGAAAGGCAGGCTCTTCTCGACAACGTTGCAACCTTCATGGCTCAGTCAAGGCAAGAGGCATTAGTAGGAAATCTCTCTAAGGCAGAAACCCTCAAGGGATTTGCTGAAGATGCTAAAAAACTGGCAAATGAAATCCAGATTGATGGTGAAGAATTAGAGGAAGAAGTTGTTGAACTACCCAACGAGCCATTCTTTGGCCAAGGGTACTCAGTAGCTCGCAGATGGATTCTTACCACACTATTCACTTTGGCACTCTTTGCTATTTCGAGCTATCTCAATCACCTTGTCAAGCTTGAGGGAACAGACATCTCAATGGCAGTGCGTTCGGCTTGGATTGACTTCATTATCAAGCTCAACCACTGGTCAATTATGTGGCTCATTGTAGACGTCTCCTTGCTTATCAACTGGAGCGTTGTGTACCGATTCAGAAACAATCACGAAGCACCCGAACATAACTTAATATCGAAATGGTTTCTCAATTGCTCAGACGAATTTCAGGTAAAACAAGCCTTGTATTTGGTATATGCCAAAGCCTTCTCTTTTGCCATTATGTATCTGGCCAGTCCAATCACCAATTCCTAATTAGACAGGCTGTAGTAGACACGATGAAAAGCCTCTATCATAATCTGGAAAGAAGAAACAATAGAGGCTTTCTTATTGACAAAATCAACAAAACGGCAGGTGCTCCAAAAGGCTCAGCCTATTGCTCAAGCGGAATCATCTACATTGGCAAATGTAACAAGCTTCCTGTAACGGCCACACCACGGGCGATATCATGGCTCAAAGCTTCAGCTATCAAACGAAAATATGGCAAAGCTGTCACATCTCAGCCTGTAGTCAAAGGTGATATCGCTCTTTTCAACTGGAAAGGTAATCAGTGGCACGTTGAAGTGGTAACACAATGGAATATCGCAGGTGACAAAACAAGGTTTCGTACTGGAGGCTTCAATACAGGTTCTCCCTACGACCCTAAACGAAGGAAACAGGGTATTTTCCCACATCTAAGACGAAAACAAGATGCAATCATCCTCAACTACCAAGAGTTCTGGAAGCTCAACCAAATCCAAATCAAAGCTCTTAATCATTGGCTCATTCATCGGCATTAGTTTACTCTCCTGTTCTGATGCCCAATATCAAGTAGTGGATAACCTTTTGGGCATTGAAACACCAGAGAAAAAGGATACAGTCGATATTCAAAAGGCTGATTTGAAGCTATCCGAACTAGATACAGTCCCTGAATTCGGAACACTAGACTATTTTGATGCGACGGATACTGCATTCGCTAGATTTGAAGAAAAAATACCACAAAAACACAATCTATCTACGCCACCCAAAAAACCATACAGAAGACCCAGAGACCGATTGCCCATGCGCTCAGATAGCGAAATAGAAAAAGCCTTTGAAGAGGCAAAAAGAAAGATAGCTCAAATGTACGATTCTACTAACCACTAATATGTTACTACAAGTTAATTATGAGCAAATTTTCACACCGATTGTTGTATCTGGAATAGTTGCTCTGGTGGTGTGGATTTTTAGAACAAAAACCGAAGAGACAAAAGAAAGAATTGATGCAAGACAGGAAGAAATCAAAGACATTCAAGAGAGACAAAACAAGCATGGGGAACGTATTGCGGTACTAGAGAAAGATTTTCTCAATCAGCAAAACGGTATCAACGAACTTAAACTAGCTCTCAAAGAACAAAAGGCTGAATTCACTGCTCAATTCAACCATCTCTCAAGTCAAAACAACGAAATTCTAAAGCAATTAAAATAATGAAAAAACTCATCTTTTGCTTACTGATAGGATTAATTCCCATGTTGGCTTTTTCGCAACCCATCAGTCAAGATACCCTATCACCTCCTAGTGTAGTAGTTGTCATCCAGCAAAATTACGTATGTGATTCAGCCGATTTTCAACCACAAGCACCACAAAATGCCAAGAAGCCAAAGCCTCAAAAGACTCCTGTAAAAAAGAAGAAATTCATGAAGCGTGGAGATTTTTGGTCTAATGTACTCGACCTTACTAAGATTATTGTCCCTGCATTAGTGACCGTTTTAGCCGCTACTTCAGCCAAATAAGTATGGAAGAAAAAGAGCTTGTTTCAGAAAAGTTGCAATTCGCTTCTATCATCGTTTCGATGGTTTCGGGGCTCATTTCGATTGTATGGGTATCTTATCAAGCGGGTATTTTTTTCGGATTATGGGGAAAACCTAAACGTAAAACTTTTTAGGCTCGTATTCAGACTTCGACCTCAAAAACATCGAAATAAGCGTATTAACGCAACATTCAAAAAATTACAATTGTAAAATGTCCCTAATCTGTCTAAACAAACTAGGTTGGAATGTCGATAAAGTCGCATTCGAAAAAGAGGTTAGGGATATTTGTTCCGACCC
>NZ_JBMLSD010000181.1:0-5299 GCF_049240685.1 Flectobacillus sp. | reverse complement strand
ATCAAATCACTAAATACCTTAAAAACCATGTTCTCTTTAGGAAAAAAGAAAAAAGGCTTCCGATTTGACATCGATGAACAAGTAGAGTACATCGGTGAGCTAAAATCAAAGAAAGGTACATATACTATCGTCTCACGTAAACATGAGGATGATAAAGAGGTGTACAAATGCAAAAAAGGCGCTAAAACGGAACTATTCACGCTCTCGGTCTTGAAAAAAGCTAAAGGGTTAGGCTCTGTTGACAAGCCTATCTCTATTTCAGACGTAGATGAGCGAGCCAAAGAGCTTCAACTTCGTTCGGGAATCAAGGAAGTCAAAAAAGTAACTACGTATAACCTTTCTCGTAAGGAGGCAAAAAAGATTGCTTTTCGTGAAGCGAGAAATAAGTAGGTCACCAAATACCTAACCATTCTGTAAAATATCATTGGTAGCAAAACCAATATTCAATGGTCTAATATTATCCGTCAATCTTGGATTTTTGCTACCAATTCATTCCTGGCATTTAGCATTTATGTTCGCCCGGGTATTCTTTTTTGGTAGCAAAACCAAATTTTTATCAAAATGAATAAAGTAGCAAAATTTCTTATAGTCGTCGTTGCCGTTTTTCTTCTCGCCATCGGTGGATACTATTTCTTGAATCGAAAAAAAACGGAAGCTGAAACATTAAACAAAATAGATGATGCATTTTATCTCCAGTTTGTAGACAATGCTGACAAAGAACATACTTTCAACATCAATCGTGCTGTAGAAAATAGTCTAGCCATCGGTTTTTCTGGATTTGCCAATCCAACTGTTGCAGGTACTTTTCCGCTTGTTGAGGACTCAGATGCTTCAAAGTTCAACGCTGCATCACGTCAAAAATGGGCAAATTTCATCAAAGATACCCTAATGCCTAAGTTTGGCTCTTATGTGGCGCACGCCTCGGAGCTAACCAAAGTACCTACGTGGATGATTTGGGGTGTTATGGTGACAGAAATTGACCCCGATAAATTAGAGTTTTCTAAGTCATCAAGTGGTGCAAGAGGTCCTATGCAATTAATGCCTATCACCGCAACGGATACCATCGTAGTAGCAAAGAAGTATAAAAACTATGTTCCTGATGCTCACGAAGCAATTTTGAGGAAAAACCTTGGTGAAACTCGTGCGGAAAAAATCATTGATGCAGTCGATAAGTTTGATAGAAGTCTAGTCGAAATCTCGAAAAAATCAAGCCTAAACGACCTCTATAATGCAGAATTGAATATTCACATTGGTGCGTTGAAGCTTGCTAACCTTTTGGATATCTACGGCGCTGATGACCTAGCTTCTGTAGTAGTATCTTACAACAAAGGCGATGCAACGGCAAAAACCAAATATGGCATTGCTGGCAAAAGCTTGAAATATGCGCTTGCAAATACTACAGGAGAGGCTCATGATTATATTCTTCGCACGCTAGGCAAACACGGAGGCTTTGATATTGTCACAAACGATTTAGGAATTTTAGTCTAACAATGTATTTACTGTTCGAAAGTTTCCGCAATCAAGATTCGTATCTCTGGCAACGAATGATGGCAGTGGGAGGCAAAGGAGAATGGGTTCATTGTGAAATCCTTTTCGATGAAAAAGCTTGGATAAGAGGTTCTGCTTGGCTTAGTCAAGGGGTAGGTTTTCGAGCTTTTGAATCCATTGACCCGAAAAGATATGAAGTCTATCAAATCGGGTCACAGCATTGGGAAAAAGCCTATCAGTATTTTGTAGAAAACGAAGGCAAGAAATATGATGCTATTGGAGTAGTTGGCATGGTGTACAAGACTGCTCTTCTCGACAACCCCGAGCAGAAATTTTGCTCTGAAGTGTGTTATGAGGCGCTTACTCAAGCACAATTTCCTTTACCCAAAGTCGATGCTCGATTAATCAGCCCCTTACAGTTAAGAAGGTTGATTAGAGGTCTAGGATACAAACCTCTTGTCTATCAAAATTCATAGGGTTACAACTTTTTTCTAAAAAACCACCAAAGTAATGCATTGTTTTACAGCCACTTAACTAACAACACTTGTAGGGCTACCAATAAAAGTTGTAGCCCTGTTTAACCACTATAAAAAATGGCAAAATACTTATATGTAAAGGAGGATGTCGCTTATGCTGAATACTTCATCGCTCCCGATATTTCATCCCTTGCGTATGCTGCCTATTATGGTGCGTACCTTGGTGAACTTACTGGTCGAACTGTTCAAGGAATTTCGGGAGACAAAAACACTTTCTTGGAGTTCAAAGCAAAAGATGGAGAAACCTACTATGTCCTGAGCACCCTCCCCTATTGGGAAAGCCAAGATACTTTGAAGGATGAAAAACCAGTATCTGGAGGAACTAACACCAATACGAATACCAATTCATCTGGTAACACTTTGGGGAAAATCTTAGATGTAGCAAAAGGGCTTTTAGGCATCTTTGGTGGAGCAAATAAAACGGTTCAAACCGATAATAAAACTGAGACAGGTTCAGATGACGATACTGAAGATACGCCTCCTGCTGAAGAGGAAAACAAGTATTTGGCTTTTCTTAAAAAGAACATTATCTGGTTTCTTCCAACAGTTATTCTAGTTCCCATTTTGCTATTCTGGTTAATCCGATGGGCTATTCGAAAGATGAAAAAGCCAGCAGTAATCCCACCAATGACTAATGGAGTATAGAAAGATTGCACTCTTAGACAAAACGGGAAAAATCTCGTATGAATTACTTGAGCAAATTGCGAATGCAATTCAGATTCAACTCCAACGAGACGTAGCACCCAAATGGGATGTAACAGGCGAAGTAAGAGCTTTTCGAACATTTGCAGAAATACCAACAGGGTTTTGGACAGTAACAGTTGTCGAGGAAACAGAAAACAAGTTCAACGGAACGCATTGGTATGACTCTACCACCAACATTCCTTATGCTCAAGCAAGGTTGACCGATTGGGTAACACAGAACTACTCACAAAACCATCTAACGAAGGTTCTTTCTGAGGAAATTATCGAAATGTGTATCGACCCTTATGGACAAAGAATTGTGAAAGGAAAGGATTTTGAGGATAGTACCAAGGAAGTTGAATTCCTCGTTGAACTAGCTGACCCAATAGCAAATCCATCTATTGGCTATTACATCAACGACATCTTTGTTACCAACTTTATTTATCCATCGTATTTCAATGTGACGCATATCCAAGGTACAAAATACGACCATTTGGGATTACTCAAGAAGCCCTTAGACCTCTTTGATAGAAGCTATCAAATCTTTCGTAGAGCTGGGCAATGGTTCAAAGCTTTTATGGTACAAGGAAAGATAGTTGTGAGAAAAGGGACTGAAGGTGTGCCACTACAAAATGAAGAAAGTATAAAGCTTTGGCAAATTTTGATAGGAGTTTTGATGGTAGGTTTTCTACTGGTTTTTGCACGAAGGGTAATCAAGCTTTTTGGTAGCAAAAATACAAAGCGACAGCTCTCCAAATGATTCCCGGGCTTCACGAATTGGTAGCAAAACCTTAGCGCCCTTCACCTTTACTCAGGAAAAACAAAAAGTATTGGTAGCAATGAAAAAAAGTAATAAAACCATCAGCATAATAGCCTTTGCATTGTTCGGAGTGGTAATACTTGCCTTGGTTTTCAAAAAGAAGCTTGTCGAATACATTACCAAGACTTCACCACAGAAAACCATCAGTGAGCTTACAAACAGTCTTTCTCAAGGAAATCAAGAACTCAAAAAGGAGCTTTTAGAGCTTGTGCAGCAGAAGATTGAAACCTCTTCGAAGCAGATTGTCAATCAAAATGGCAATAATATCATTTTGAAAGGCATCGGTTGGAAAAGAACAATCGCCATGCAAAATATCGCTAGAGGTCATGTTGTAAGAATCGCTGAAAATGCTGGTATCGACCAATGCTATACGTATGACCCTCTCGATATCGAAAACTACGGACTTGCTACTGGTATATCATTACACGCTGCTAATGCAGGTCAAGAATGTTTTGTGCAAGTTGAAGGAACAGCCGAGATTCCCGAATGGGGACTTACTCCAAACCAACTTATGTTCATCGGAGAAAACGGAAAATTAACTTCTATTGCACCGACAAAAGGGCTTTCGCAATCAGCAGGAAATTCTATCTCAACCGATGAGCTTAATATTAATTTTTCAAATCCAATAATCTTAAACGACGAAGAAAATGCCTAAAGACATTCTCTCAAGAGACTCCGCTTCTGGTAGACAGAAAGTAGTCAAATCCGTAACCACCTCAGCAGGTGCTGGCGACGCTGGTAAATTACCTGAATTAGATGCCTCTGGGAAAGTTGACAAAACCCTTTTACCCACTGTTGTTACAGGTGGCACGGCTTCACAAGCAGCAAAAGTACCCGAATTGAACGGTAGTGGAAAGCTAGATGTATCCCTCATGCCTAACGGTGTCGCCGTGAATAGCGTTATAGTTGTGGCAGCTGAAGCTCTAGCAGCTAACGATATCGTTTCAATTGACAGTACAGGTAAAGCCGTAAAAGCGGTCTCAACTTCAACCGCTAAAACTGCTATGGGCTTCGTAAAAGCAGCAGTAGCAGCCTCAGCCAATGCTGAAGTTTTCTTTGGTGGCATTAATGGTGGCTACACTGGACTTACGCCAGGTGCTGATGTTTTCTTATCAAATTCGGCTGGTCTTCCAAAATCTACCACGCCAGTAGCAGGTACAGACACTTACAGTCAAGTAATTGGTACTGCTCTTACAGCAAATACCATCCTTTTTGAAATAGGTACGACAGTTACTGAATTGTAAGATGCCCACTGAGAAAATTGTAACATGGAATGCCACTGCTGGTAGAGGTAAGGTAAAAACCCTTGCCTTCCTACCTAATGCAGGAACTCTTGACCAAATTTTGGTCAAGAGTTCATCAGCCGATGGAGATGCTTCGTGGAAAACACTCTCACAAGCAATGATCACCTCTGCTCTTACAGACGGTAGTCTCAGTCCAACTTTAATTGCTCAAAACACAAATAACAAATTCGTAACAGATGCGCAAATATCTACTTGGAATGCAAAAGTTAATACGACCGATTTAGCTAACTATTTGCCTTTAGCTGGTGGCTTCATGACGGGTGCGTTAAGATTCAGTAGCCCCTATGGTCAAAACTACCTTTCGAAGGGCACAGGAGACGGCGCAACTAGTACCATTTATAATCTTGAGATTGCCTCTTGGTTTGGTATTGCATTCAAGGATTCTTGCTTCAACACGGTAAGTATTGTCTTTGATACAAGAGCTGGAAAAATCCAAACTAAAAAACTTCAAATAACAGATTTTAATA
>NZ_JBMLSD010000180.1:0-18991 GCF_049240685.1 Flectobacillus sp. | reverse complement strand
CCACCTACGACTATGCCGTGGAAACTGCCCGAGAGGAAGGACTTCAAAAAGGTATCCAAGAGGGGTTGGAAAAAGGTATCCAAGAGGGACTTCAAAAAGGTATTCAAGAGGGGTTGGAAAAAGGTATCCAAGAGGGACTTCAAAAAGGTATCCAAGAAGGACTTCAAAAAGGTATTCAAGAAGGTAAGAAAGAAGGTATTCAAGAGGGTATTCAAGAGGGTATAAAAGAAGGAATAAAAGAGGGAATAAAAGAGGGGAAAAGAGAAGAACAATTAAAGATTGCACGTCAAGCTAAGGTTATAGGTTTAGGTACAGAACAAATCAAAATGCTCACTGGGCTATCTGAAGAAGAAATTAACAACCTGTAGGGTAGTCCCCTACAGGTATTTTTTACATTATGCTTTTTAACTCAATAGAATTTTTAGTTTTTTTTCCAATCGTTACGATTGGCTATTTTTTGTTACCCCATAAATTTAGATGGCTTTGGCTTTTGGTAGCATCCTGCTACTTTTACATGGCATTCGTGCCCATTTATATGGTCATTTTGGGCTTTACTATCATAGTTGATTACTACGCTGGCATCTTCATAGAACAAAATGAGGGTAGCCGACGAAAGTGGTTTCTAATCATGAGTCTTATTGCTAATATTGGGGTTTTAGCAGTTTTTAAATACTATAATTTTATCAACGAAAATATTACCTGGTTACTCAAAGGCTTTTCGCTTCAAAATTCTATCCCTTATTTGAATATACTTCTACCGATTGGATTATCCTTCCATACTTTTCAGGCCATGAGCTATACCATAGAAGTTTACCGAGGCAATCAAAAAGCAGAAAGGCATTTTGGGATTTACTCACTCTATGTGATGTTCTATCCACAACTGGTAGCTGGGCCTATCGAGCGCCCACAAAATGTAATTCATCAGTTTCATGAAAAACACTATTTTGACTACAAAAATGTGACAAATGGCCTTAAACTAATGGCTTGGGGTATGTTCAAAAAAGTGGTTATTGCAGATCGACTGGCTGCAATGGTTGGACAAGTATATGACCATCCACAAGGATATACGGGATTACCCCTAGTTATGGCAACTTGTCTGTTTTCTATACAAATATTTTGTGATTTTTCGGGTTACTCTGATATTGCCTTGGGTTCGGCTCAGGTGATGGGCTTTGAATTGATGAAGAATTTTGACCGTCCTTATTTTTCAAAAACTATTTCAGAATTTTGGCGCCGCTGGCATATTTCCCTATCTACTTGGTTTAGAGACTATTTGTATATTTCTCTTGGAGGAAATAGGGTATCCAAATGGCGTCGAGAATTCAATTTGTTCGTCGTATTTTTGGTAAGTGGTATATGGCATGGTGCTAGCTGGAATTTTGTAATTTGGGGTGCTATTCATGGATTCTATCTCATTTTTGCAAATCAAACCAAGGAGTTAAGAAATGTTTTGGTAGGTACGATTGGGCTCAATCGGTGGGATTCTTTCTATAAAATTATACAAGTAATTTGTGTGTTTGGGCTAACTAGCTTCGCATGGATTTTTTTCCGAGCCAAAGATTTTGACACGGCATCATATATTGTCAGCCATCTGTTTACCGATTTACCCCAACAGCTAAGCCAGTTAAATCATGAAGTGTTTTTTGCCAAAAATATCATGCTTAATAAAGGTGAGCTCAACTTCATAATCGTAATTTTGGCTCTAATCATGATGGAAAGTGTACATTGGGCACAAAGAGGTACCCAGCTACGTGAGAGCCTGCAAAGCAAGCCAACTTGGTTTCGTTGGATGTTATATTACGGAATTATATTTGCCACACTATTTATGGGAATGTACGAGGCTCCCGCTCAATTTATCTATTTTCAGTTTTAAGAACTAAAAACCTTACTTGAATGCGATAATGGCGCTATCTATCTTTTTAAGGTTCTAAAAATAAAAAACATTGTAGGATTTATTCAATTTTCAGCTCATAAATCAGCTTACTTTATTTTAACAAATATATTTTCAAGCATTTTTGAATAAGCTATGTGTTTTTTTACGAAATTTGCACCTTCTTTTTAGACACGTAGGACGATGAAGATAGGTTAAATGCCTAATTTTCAAGAGCCTAATCCCAAAGTATCATGACCGAAAAAATATTAATCCTCGATTTTGGTTCTCAAGTAACGCAATTGATTGCACGTCGTGTGCGCGAACTAAACGTCTATTGCGAAATTCATCCATTCAATCATATCCCTGCCATTGGCGATGATGTAAAAGGTGTTATCTTCTCGGGTAGTCCTTGTTCTGTTCGTGAAGAGGATTCTCCTCGCGTCGATATGTCTCTTTTCAGAGGAAAATTACCTTTGTTAGGCATTTGCTATGGAGCACAGTTGCTAGCTCATACTGCTGGTGGTGAGGTTTTTAACTCAGGACACCGTGAGTATGGTCGTGCTAAAATGACGAAAGTGCAATCATCTGAACTTTGGGAAGGTGTTTCGGAAGACTCTCAAGTATGGATGTCACACGGTGATACAATCATGTCTGTTCCTGAAAACTTTGAAATCATTGGTTCTACAGATTCTGTAAAAGTAGCCGCCTTCAAAATCAAAGACGAATCTACTTACGGCATTCAGTTCCACCCAGAGGTAACTCACTCTTTGGAAGGAAAAGATATGTTGAAAAATTTCGTAGTTGGCATTTGTGGTTGTAGCCAAGACTGGACTTCGGACTCATTTGTAGACTCGACTGTTGCTAATTTGAAAGAAAAATTAGGCGATGATAAAGTTGTATTAGGACTTTCCGGAGGCGTTGATAGTTCGGTTGCTGCCGTATTGATTCACAAGGCTATTGGCAAAAACTTATATTGTATTTTTGTAGATAATGGTTTACTTCGTAAAAACGAATTTGAAGAGGTACTTGAATCTTACAAAAACCTAGGATTGAACGTAAAAGGTGTTGATGCAAAAGAACAATTCTATACTGCATTAGCTGGCTTAACAGACCCTGAAGCAAAAAGAAAAGCAATTGGTAAAACATTTATTGATGTTTTTGATCAAGAAGCTCATCTTATTGAAGATGTAAAATGGTTAGGACAAGGTACTATTTACCCAGACGTAATTGAGTCTGTTTCGGTAAAAGGACCTTCAGCGACAATTAAATCTCACCACAATGTAGGTGGTTTACCTGATTATATGAAGTTGAAAGTTGTTGAACCTCTCAACACTTTATTCAAAGACGAAGTTCGCTTAGTTGGAAAGACACTCGGAATTGACCCAAATATTCTAGGTCGTCACCCTTTCCCTGGCCCAGGTTTGGCAATTCGTATTCTTGGAGATATTACCGCTGAAAAAGTTGACGTTCTTCAAAACGTAGATGCAATCTTCATCGGTAAATTAAAAGAAAAAGGATTGTATGACCAAGTGTGGCAAGCAGGTGCAATCTTGTTGCCAATCCAATCGGTAGGCGTAATGGGCGATGAGCGTACTTACGAAAAGGTTGTAGCGCTTCGTGCTGTAACTTCTGTGGACGGTATGACTGCCGACTGGTGTCATTTGCCTTATGAGTTTTTGGCTGAAGTATCTAATGATATCATCAACAAGGTAAAAGGAGTAAACAGAGTAGTATACGATATTTCTTCAAAACCACCAGCTACCATTGAGTGGGAATAAGCCTAAAAAATCACTCATCCTGAATTTAGCGATTGAGTAATTTTGTTAAAATTTGTATGCTAGCCATTTACATCGAGCATGGTAGCAAGAAAAAAGCGGTCGAAAAATGTGTTTTCGACCGCTTTTTTGATAAAAACTTGGAGAACAATCCTAATAGAGTACTCATGTTTCATCTATATCACCTTTTTCAAAATGTCTTCAATTTCCAAGGCACGCATTTCAGAGTAAACACTGGTATGAAAACGGTCTAGTTTGGCCAATACATGGAAAAGTAATTCTCTTTCATCTGCCTTTAGCACTTGGAATAAAATGGCATCTACTTTTATCATCTCAGGCAAACAACTCATAATCCAGTTCACACCTGCGGCAGTTATTTTTACTTGCTTCGAACGTGCATCATCGGGGTCATTAAACTCTTCTACAAGGTTATTTTTAATAAGCCGATTAATCACATTAGTACCCGAGGTAAACTCCGAAATATTCCTATGAATGAGTTCGCTTTTCCGCATAGCACCCATAAAATGTAAATCAGACAAGTAGGCAAAATCTTCAATATTATCTACAGGTAGATTTTGCATAGTTTTTTTTATATAAAAATGAAGATATTTCTGAACACGAACGAGTGCTTTTCCTAAGCCATTAGATGGCTTGACAACCCTACCTCCTGTGTGATGAATATATTCTTCATCCACTTGCTTAAATCTTACTAATTGTTGTTTTTGTAGATAATCTTGACAAAATTCTTCCAAGTTCCCCGTTGGATTCTCATTTTCAAACACCTCCCACGCCTTCACTAATTCAACTACTGGATTGGTTGTCTTTTTCATAAATATTTCAAATGCTTGTGCTGATTTCAAATACAATTTAAGGAGTAAATTGATTTTAAGTTAATTATTACTAAAAAAAGTAATAAGGATGTTTTCAAAAGTACTCTTTAGTAACAAATCGAGTTAGACATTTGTTCATAAAAAAGGCTTAAGAACTTATCTTAAGCCTACTTCCCTAAGATATTAGGTAATCGTGAAATTTATGTATTAGGTACCACACAACGAGTTTATTTTCAAAAAAACTACCTAGCTACTTTTACCGAAAACCGCTACCTGAAAGCCATAGGCTAAAGAAACAACGGTGTTTTTTATGAAATTATAGTAAACTTTTCATACTCAACTTGCCAAATCTTCTGGCGGCCCAGCAATAATAATTCGGAAGGTTGTTCCTTTGCCTACCTCGGAGTATTTGACAAATAGCTTTCCACTGTGATAGTTCTCGACGATTCGCTTGGCTAAGGTCAACCCCAAACCCCATCCTCGTTTTTTTGTACTAAATCCTGCGTTGAACACCTTACTGAGATTTTGTTTACTAATACCTTTGCCAGTGTCCGATATATCTATCACAATTTGATTATGTTTACCATTTTCCATTGTTACCTTCAATGCTCCAATGCCATTCATGGCGTCTACGGCATTTTTACAGATATTTTCGATTACCCACTCAAAAAGATACTTGTTAATTTTGACGGTTGGATGAGTCAAATGATTTTCAATAGTAAGCGATACTTTTGATGAAATTCTGCGCTTGAGGTAGCTCAAAAATACCTCTACCGTTTCTGCAACATTTTCTTCTTTTAAGACCGGAACTGAACCGATATTAGAGAAGCGCGTCGTAATTACATCAAGCCTTTGAACATCCTTTTCTAACTCCTTCACAATCTCAGGGTCAAATGTGGGATCAGATTTAAAAAACTCTACCCAGGCTGTTAATGAAGACAGTGGAGTTCCTAACTGATGGGCTGTTTCCTTAGCTAGCCCAACCCAAACCCTATTTTGTTCGGAACGGCGAGAGGCATCAAAAAACAAATACGCAGCCAACCCAAAAATCAAGACAACAATCAACTGAAATACAGGATAATAACGAAGCATATTCAATAGTCTGGAATTACCATAGTAGACGTATTCCTTATGAAAATCCATATCTAGTTCGATAGGCTGATTATCATCTCGCATAATTTCTGATAATTTTTCTCTCAAAAATGCTTGTTGCTCCTTTGAGTTCAACCCAGGCGGTATTTGAATGCTTTCGGAGGCCGTCAGATATCCTGATCCATCTTTAAGAATCACAGGAATGGTGATATTTTCGTTTGCCTTTTTAATTTTTTCAAAAAAGAAATTTACATCTTTATCCAAATCATTAGTCATCATAAACTTAAATGACTCAGCATAAAGCTGAATTTGCTCTTTCTCTCGTTCTTCTAATTTTGAAACAATACGGTCGGTAAAATATAGTGAAAATGCTCCAATGATTACACAGACAAACAAAAAGGCAATTTTCCACCAAGTATTTTTGCTATAAATATCAACAGTTAACATACAATAGTTATTGAGCGAATTAGCGAGTAATAATTTAAGTATTAATTTAGCAGGCAAATAGTTTTAATTTTTTCATTAATAATTAAAAATAGATTTTTGCCAATGCCTGTAGCTAAAAGCCGAAAGCTAAATTAGATTTAAGTTGTCCTACCTCCTATCCAATATAATCTTTCCAGAAAAAGTATCCTGTATCGACAACGAATCCTTCGAATCTTTATTTTGTAAAGTAAGTTTGTAAAAATACATTGCATTGGGCAAAATATAACCTTCTTGATTTCGTCCATCCCAAAAAAATTCTGTTTCGGCTGAGTTAACATCCTTTTGTATTTCAAAAAGCTTTTGTCCTGAATGATTAAAAATCTGAAAGATGGCCTTATAATCGGTATTGAGCAAATTTGACAACCGAATTTTCGACCAAGTTGTTAATGGATTAGGAAACACATCAATCGCTACAGGATTAGATTTATCCTTTAGTACAATCGGGATTTGATAGGTACTAATCTTTGATTTTTCAGCTGCTCTATCCAACGATCTTACCCTAATCCACACAGTATCTCTAAGCCAATTTTTTGGTTGAAAATGTAGTAATATTTTACCGCCAGAGGCCGATATGAGGCTAATATCAGCCTTATCTGTTTCTGACCAAGGGCAAGTACTGCAAAGCTTACTAAAAATTTCGATATTTTCTTTTTTCAAACTACTAAAAGGGTTGTTGTCTATCACCTGTATATCAAGAGCAGGATTGGGTGGAAAATGTTCAAACTTTTGAGCAATTTTACTATTCACCCTAACCCACATAAGAGGTGGAATCGTATCTTCTTTTACTTTTATTATGAATTGACTGAGATTGTTCAAAAAATTAGCTTCGCTTTTTCTGAGCGGGTTTATCCAAAAACGTAGTATATATTCGCCCGCCCGCTCAAAAATCAAGGACAACTCTGGTAAAACAATAGAATCATGAGGCATGATAGGTGAAAGAGCCTGTGTATTGGTTTGTAATATCTCTCTATTCTTCAAAACTTGCCATTGCAAAATAGTGCTATCCACAAATGGCGCGTCAGACAAATTAAAAGCTGCAAGTTTAATCTTAGCTGCTTGGCCGATTTCTACTACTTGTTGCTCGGGAATAGCTTGCAAGACCAAATCGGGTAGAGGTGTCGAATGTACACCCCAATAATGAAGTTGACTAGCCTCTTGTACTTGCTTTGCTATAAAACTTATGTTTGCAGAAGTGACAATATTTGAAGGAAAAGGGTGTTTCAATGAAAATTTCTCAGAAAGCGGATAAGGTGATCCATTCAGCCAAATTTCATATTTTGCTGAAGTTTCTAAAGGAGAAATATCTACAAAAACATTTTCAACATAACCTAGCGCACCTAAATTTGGTGGATTTATACGCCAGTCAGTCTTTTCCGGAAATAAAGTAATCGTATGATTGATAGTAGACGTAGAACCATTCCCCAATTTTTCGAATACCTTATTTCGTCCTTTTTGTACAACCAACAAAAAGGGGATTCCTAGTGGTAAAGCTTTCAATTGCGAAACCGAAAAACCTAATTCTTGTAACTTTGACCAAATTTCAGCAGTCCATTGTTTGGTATCGACACGTCCGTGTGACCACAAAAGAAGCCATTCGCCATCGTTTAGTTTTTGTAAAAATGTTAATAAAGGATTTTCTCCTAGTAGCAGATTTTCGTTTAAATTTTGAACCCAATAAGGTGAATTTCCACAACTTAATTGGGGCAAAATATGAAAGGGGCGTAATTGTTCATCAAACGTAAGAGCGTTGAGACTACTCCAAGGATAACATAGTCCATTTCCTAACCATTGCTGCTGGTTTACCTTGACCCATCCCAAATAATTACTTTGAGGGATGTCTGCTCCTGGCACGAACAAGGATATTTTCAACGTATCAGACTGGATTTTCCAAGCCTCATTCTCCCACTTTATTCCACTCGATTGAACAGATTGAAAGTGTTCGTCGGTACGTTGTATCCAACCCAAAGGACTATCTGGAATAAAAGTAAAAGTACCCTTTTGCAGTAACTTTTCACCAGACATCACTCTCCAATAATAGGTGGTGGTATCTTTTGCGGAGCTTTTGAAAAGATAACGAAAAATTCCCTTCTCAACGAGTTGTTGTTGGTAGATAATTGATGAAAACGTTTTGTTAGAGGCTACCTGAAGCGTAAATACTTTATCAGAATTTTTGCTACCTTCCAACCAAATTTCTGGCTTCGACACAATTGCCCAATTCTGAGGATAATACCATTGTAAATCCTTTTTGAGTTGCAAACTATGTAGTACAATTTCGTTATTAGTTCTGTTGGCTTCTGTCAGACTATTTTCTTCATCAAGTACCATTTTGAGATGAAGCGTATCGCTCTCCCAATTGGCGTCGAAGGGCACAATCAAGCTTAGAGAATCTAAGCCAATTAGCTTTTTGGTGTACATAGTCTGAAATACCTCTTTGTGGTTGATATAAAGATGAACCGAAAAGGGTAAATCTGCAATTTTTCCAAAATTCAAAATTTTGACACCTATCCGTACAGAGTCTGAGCGGGATTCTAGAGTCAAACTATTTTCTAAAAAAGCTATATCAGGCTGAGCTATGGCCTTGAATATTTTGATAGAAGGGTCTCCTTGCAGAGTAAATTGTTGCAAGGTAGTTTTGAGATAGGGCTCCACGGTAGGGTTTTCTAGCAAAGTTTTTTGTACCTCCCCCAAAGATTGAGCTAATTCATTTTGAAAAAATTCTTGATAAAAAGATGTTGAAAAATCATACAAGGAATTGGGATAGGCTAAATGTGTATGAGCCAGAAAAGCAATAGCACCACGATTAGCAGACAATATCCAATCGGTACTTAATGCCTTTTTTTCTGTAAAAAAATCACCCGCATCACAGCCATTCACCAGTACAAATGGATATTTTGCTTGATTTTGGTAGCCCAAATCAGGATTGCTAGCATAGCCAATATCAAGATCAAGCTGGCCAATTGCCGAATGCCCCAAGAGCGTAATCATTGCTAAACCATGGTTGACTTCCTCGGCTACATTTCTTGTCTCGACATAAGCATCCGTTTTTTTCCCGATTGTTTGAACCTCCAAGTTTTGACTAAGGGCAATCTGTGCTAACGAATCCAAATAGGCCCTAAAAAGCGTTTGCTCGATGCCGTATCTGCCACCGCTCAAATGTAATATTTGCTTACGCCCTTCATAGGTATTGTCGTCTTTTTCAAAAACAATAACTTTCCTAAGATAGGCTTCCACTTCAGCATTAGTTTCGGCAGGAATGCGTCCAATTGATATATTTTTATTGATGGCAAATGGAGTATCCGAACAAGGATAGCCAAAAGTAGGGACAACATCTCGAACAAAAGTTAAAGGATTTTTTCGTGCATTTTGTGGATAGGTGCCCGTTCCAATCAACAAAACATACACGGGTTGGGGGAGATTGCTGTATGTAGCAAAATACCGTTGAAATGCTAGAGTAGACTTATCTCCAAAGTTATACAAATCATAAATCATCTGACTACTCACTACTTGACAACGAAACCCTCCTCCTGCTTGAGTCTGACGGTAGGCAGCGTACAATTGAGCACTTGCCCATAAATCCTTGTTAGTGACTATCAAAAAATTGGCGGCAGAATCAACCTTCCATTCATCGAGGCTACTGATATTGGTCATAGTCTTTGGTTTATCCCAAACAAAAATCTCCTTAGCTTTTGTCCGAACACTGTCATGGTTTGATACTGCTTTTAGCGGAATGTTTCGATCGGATATATTCCAAACTTGAACCTTGGGAAGGTATAAGGATTTGGCGTTTGCGGTTTTCCACAAATATGAGGTATTCTCTAAGGCATGGATTTTTTGTAAATAGGCATATTTCAGGAATGCTATTCCAAATTGAGAATTTTCGCCTCTTAAAATAATTTCTGTACCTTTAGACAATAATACTTCACCTTCCCAATTTTTACACTCAGCAGGTTTTAACTCAATATTTGCTAGAAGCACATTCCCCTGCCAAATTCCTATTACTTGGCTGGTAGCCAGTTGACTAGCCAACCTTAAACTTATCTTAATGGTATCGCCAGCAATTTGGGTGGTATCCAAAGAAAAGGTGGCAGGTAGTTGGTTCGAGTACCGCTTACTCATCCAACCTTCGGCAGATTGGTAGAACGAATCCCAGATTTGCTCATTTTCAAATGGAGTTAAAACCAAACCAGGAAAATACAAATCAGAGAATACGCGAGTAATTGATTGAGTACCAATCTGTGTTGGAACATAAATCTCCGTATCAGTTACAAGCTCCTGAGTAATACGCAAAGAAGAACTACGATGTGGCTCATAAGTGAGGATATAACTTGCCGTATCTGAAAATAAACTATATTCGAAATTAGGTTGAGCTTCAGGACTTTGATACAAAGCGGAATCTACCAAACCATCGTTTGGAAAACCCATAAATAACAGATAGTCACCTTGTAATAAATAGGAACTATTTTTGCTATGAATATCTATTGCAACCTCTTTGCCTTGTCGATAAAGATGAATATATTGATTTTCGATTACAAACGACCAATATTTTTGTAAAGTCTCATACGGTAATTCATAAACGGCCTTTTGTGCTACGGGAAGTCGAAGAGCGGGATAATAAGAGGCTAATTGAGCGAATCCAATTTGGCTAATGGCAATAAATACGGATATCCAGAAAATGATTTTTTTCATATCGACAGGTGTATTTTAAACATTGTATAGAAATATTTTAGTTTAAAATTACAAAAAAACTTAAAATTTTAATTAAAAATTAAAATTTTCAAAAGCTTAGCTTTAATATTACACAATTTCAGATAAGTTGGTAGGCAAAATGAAATCTACTTTTTGAGCTTTCAGCTTTGGGCATTCGGCAAAAATATATTTGTAATTACTAACAAAACATGTTAAAACACTGTGCCTTGTGCCTGTTGCCTCTTGCCTTCAACAAAAAACTTTAATTTAATTCTGCACTGATACTTAAGTTAGTGCGCAAAATAAAATTTAAGATTGGGCATTGGGCTGTCAGGTATCGGCTTTCGGCGGTGGGTTTTGGAAAAAAGCATGGCTGTAGGCAATAAAAAACATTTGAACACTCTGTGCCTTGTGCCTGTTGCCTAAAACACAAAACTTAAATCTAATTTTGCATAGATACTTAATAATATATCTGTTGTTGGAATGTACTCATCATTGGAAGGATACTGTAAAGTGTGCTACAGATATGTTAATAATTTAATCTTTCCTTTTACTTAAAACAGGCTTGCTACTATTTAATTGCCAATTAATGATTATCAATGCAGAAATGATTGTTCTATTGAGATATTGAATCATTAGTAAGTCACTATATTTGCCATTAGATCCGATTATAATAAAACATCCATCAGAAGTGCTTTTAAAAAAATATACCAACTGGCAATTTAACACATTGAACCCTGCTGATTTGGCGGAGTTCGAAGCCGACCGCTTATCATTTCAAAGCAGAGCGATTGTTTTTGCTTTAAAAATTGGCATTTTCTTAATGCCTCTATTAACGATTAGTGATATTTTTGCCCTCAAGGACATATTATCTACGAAGGCTTGGAAAGGTTATTTGGTAGGGCTTTTAACCATCGAATTACTATTTATTCTTTATCATCAACAGATTACGAAGCTAATTCCTCAAAAAGAAAAAATTAGCACCCTCAAAGTTTGGATTACCTTGGCAGTATTAACGCTAACGGTGATGCAATATGGAACCTCCTTCATGGCAAAGCATTACGGCGCAGAGCTATCGATGATTGCCTTGGCTATTTCTTATTTCAACCTTTCTTTCATGCTCAATGCCAAAGAGAGGTTTTATTACAATCTTATCTGTTTAGTTTTTTTCTTTTTGGGTTATCTCACCATTTTCCCCAAAGCATATATTTTGATAGACACCATGCTAGTAGCAGTTGGCTTAAGTGTTTCTTTGTATTTTGCTGGTGATATAATTTATAAACTTCAGTTAGAAAAATTTGCTCAAAATCGCCTTTTACTCAATAAAACTCAAGAGCAAAATGTACAGCTAAAACGCGCCATCAGAAATCAAAAAGATATATTGGAGGTTCTTTGCAACGAAATGGGTGTAAGCACTGAAGCTCTCGACTTCGACAATGCAGATGCCCTTGGGTATCAAACCAAAGCACTTTTACTTCGTTTTGCAGAGTACAAACAACAAATTCTTGAATCGAAAGAGCGTTATCAAGACCTCTTTATGAACATGAATGATGGCGTGGCTATCCTTTCAGAAAAAGGAGTAGTTAAAGAGGCAAACGATACGTTTTTACAAATACTTGGTGTTGGAAGGGAAGAAATGACCTCCTACAGTTTAGGTCGCTTGGTACATCCTGACGACAGAGAACATTCTAATAGCTATCTCCAAAAGCTCTTGACCGAGGGTTTTTATAAAAACTATGTAGGTAGAATTATTCGTGGCGATGGCGAAATTAGATACTTGGAGGTCAATTCAACGGCGATTGTAGAAAATGGAGAATTTAAGGGTTCACGAGATATAATCCGTGATATTACCCATCGAAAACTAGCCGAACAAGCGCTTGAGGAGGCTCGCAATGCAGAAAAGCAGTTCTTGTCTACGATGAGCCATGAGATTCGTACTCCGCTAAATGCCATCATTGGTATTACGCACCTACTTTACGATACGCATCCTAATCCTCAGCAAGTTGAGTATTTTGATATTCTGAAAAACTCTTCGCAATTTTTGCTCAACTTGATTACCGATTTGTTGGATTTTGCGAAAATGGATGCTGGAAAAATTACGGCACATCCCAAGGATTTTGACTTGAAAGGCTTACTAAAAACCATACAGCAGACCTTCCAAATGAAAGTGACTCCGAAGGGATTGGATGTCGACTTTATGGCAGATATGCGTATGGACCAATTCTATCATGCCGACGAAACGCTTATTTACCAAGTACTTTTCAATTTATTGGGTAATGCAGACAAATTTACTGAGAAAGGCAAGATTGGTCTAAAGGTGAAAATTTTAGAGCGAAACGAGGAAGATACCCTATTTGAGTTTCAAGTATTTGACACAGGTATGGGAATTCCTGCCGATAAGATTGATTTAATTTTTAATAAATTTACTCAAATACACGACAAAAATAAAATCAAAACGCCTGGTACAGGACTAGGCTTGTCGATTAGTAAGCAAATTGTTGAATTTTTAGGTGGAAAAATTTGGGTAGAAAGCGTTGAAGGAAAGGGTACAAAGTTTTTCTTTACACTTCGTCTACCAAAAGCAGTTTCGGCCAATGGACTCGCTACCGAAGAACCTTTAGCTTTGACCGAAACCAAAAAAGCCTCTGAGCCTAGCTCGGTGTTGGAAGGGTTCAAAATATTATTAGTAGAAGACAACGAGCTAAATCGCAAATATGCTACTACCCTACTCAAAAAATGGAAAATTGACTACGATATGGCTTTTGACGGCGCAGAGGCTTGTCAAAAAGCATTAGACAAAAAGTATGATTTGATTTTGATGGATATACAAATGCCAATCATGGACGGCTACGAAGCTACTATCAAAATTACCAATACCGAAAATCCTAATAAAAATACGCCTATCGTAGCGCTTACTGCAAGCGCCTTGGTATCTCAAAAGGATAAAGCTTTAGAATGCGGTATGGCGGATTATTTGAGCAAACCTTTTACACCAGTACAACTAAAAAGCATTTTAAATAAATTCGCAATCATGTAAACCTTTTGAGTGATGAATTGTGAGTTTTGAGTTTTGAATAAAAAATTAAAACGTTAATTATCAACAACTTATAATTTACCACTCACAACTCAGCACTCAAAACTCTCCCATGCTACACTTATTAAATCACTACGCCACTCAAGAGGAGTGCTCGTTTACACTATCGTTATTTTTTCGACCTGAACACCTACATTGGCAATCCAGCAAACAAGCGATAGGGTTTGCATGGTACAATAATGACCATGCTATCTATCAAGCTTTAGCGTATTTCTGGATAGAAAACCACCAAGCAAGTAGTCCCAAAGCAGCTAGTTTTGGCGGTTTTGATTTTGATAGACAGCTTTCTGAGCAACAACTTTTTACCTTTGTAGAAGAAGTATTTTGCTGGTTAAAAACGCAACAAATTCATACGGTTCAAATCATTCAAACTCCTGTCTGCTATCAAGCTCATCATATAAGGTTAGAAAAAGTATTGACATCTTTTTCCGAAAATACCATCTATGAAACCAATCAACATTTGGCTATTTTAGATATCCCTTTTACTGAAATAATACATTCTGTAGCAAAACGGAGGTTGACCAAGTGCGAAAAAGAAAGCTTTGTTTTCGAGAATAACTCACAGAAAGTTCATGAACAATATGACTTTATTCAAAAAGTACGATTGCTCAAAGGAATTCCTGTAAGTATTTCCAAAGCAGATTTTTTGTCACTATTCGAACACTTTCCTGAAAGTTTTATTCCCTTCACTCTATATCATAACCATCAAATTATTGCAACATGTACAGCTATAGTGGTTGTTCCTCATCAAATTTTATACTACTTTTTTCCTGCAAGCGACCCCAACTATAATGCATTTAGTCCCAGTATTTTACTTATCAAATATTTGTATGAATACGCCCAAGTACATAAATTTCAGATTTTGGACCTAGGAATTTCATCAGTAAATGGCATTTTGAATGAAAATTTATTCCGATTTAAGAAAAATCTAGGTGCTATTGCTACGACCAAACAAATAGTTCATGCCAAAATATAGGATTATCCATTTGAGAAACTTTCTCCTTATTCATTCCCCTTTGCATCTTGATTATTGATGTATCAGCAGCTTTGTACCATCTCCAAATGTTTAAGCCTTGCTCCTGACGCAACTACAGGTTTATATTTTACCATTCAACCATATTTCTGACCATTTATCCAGCATAAATAAAAAAATTCCCTATAGTACTTTGCATTACATAGTACCTTTTTATATCTTTGAACTAAGGATTACCCAGTAGTGGGTATTGTCCAAGTAAATCGACTAAACACCGCAGTAGACAGATAAGACAAACCGACAGAAATTTACTGTTTTTGCTAAAGGTCTAGGCTAACAAATATTAAGAAACTATGGATTTAGAAAATGCCAAAGTGCAGATGCGGAAGGGAATATTGGAATTCTGTATTCTGCAAATCATATCGAGAGGAGAAGTATACGCCTCGGATATGCTCGAAGAACTAACCTCTGCCAAGATTATGGTCGTAGAAGGGACACTCTACCCTTTATTGACAAGACTTAAAAATTCTGGCTTGCTAGATTACAAATGGGTTGAGTCCTCTTCTGGACCGCCTCGCAAATATTATGTTTTGACCGAGAACGGTAAATCTTTTTTAGAACAACTAGAAACCACTTGGAAAGAGTTACAAGAATCCGTTGCTCAAATCATTCAGGATAGCTATCATAAAAAACAAGAGGCTACTGAAAAAAACACGGAGGAACAAGCCTAATTTAACCTTAAACCAATTATCACACCGCGTGAGCAAAAATTGAATTTTCCGATGAAAAAGACCATTTCTATCAATATAGCAGGTATTATTTTCCACATAGAGGAAGATGGATACGAAAAATTGGGGCTTTATCTCAAGGCTATCCAATCGCACTTTGCTTCTTATGAAGGTTCAAAAGAAATTATCGAAGATATTGAATCTCGTATTGCAGAAAAATTTTGGGACAAACAAAAACGTGATGCCAAACAGGCTATTACCCTAGAAGATGTAGACTCACTTATTGCTTCAATGGGAACAGTTTCTGATTTTGAAGCAATCCAAGAAGAAGAAGATTTAGTAACAGAAGAAAAAGCGCAACAAACTGCCCAATCAACACAATCTGAACAAAAATCTACTACTTCTGAACAATATGAGTATCCAAGATTTGAGACTGCTAAAAAGCTTTATCGCGATACACAACGTAAGCTTTTGGGTGGTGTTTGTGCTGGCTTTGCACACTATTTAGGCATTGACGCCCTTTGGGTACGTTTGATTTTCTTAGTCACTTTCTTAGGATTAAGTCCATTGACAGAATCTCCACTAAGCGGTGTTATCTTTGTTTTGTATATCGCCTCATGGATTGCCTTTCCTGCCAATGCTTTCTTGGAAGAAGACGACACTGTAAAGAAATTTTATCGTAACCCTGACAATAAAGTCTTGGGTGGTGTGGTAAGCGGATTAGCCTCTTACACAGGTTTTGACTTAGGAATGCTACGTTTTGTATTTGTCTTACTGATTTTTGCCTTTGGTTCGGGTATTGTTATTTATCTGATTTTGTGGGCAATAGCTCCCGAAGCCAAAACCATTACCGATAAAATGCAAATGACTGGCGAACCCATCACGTTGGAGAATATCGAGAGTAATATCAAGCGTACATTAAATATTGAAAACAAGCCCGAAGATACTCTTACGAAGGCACTACTATTGCCTTTCAGAATGATGTCGCAGGTATTCAAAGCACTTGGTCCGATAGCCAACTTTGCCATTATCTCATTTAGATTCTTTGCTGGTGGTATGATGATTTTCACATCTCTAGTAACCATCGTAGCGTTATTTTTCTCTTTATTCGTTGGTTTTACGGCGCTCGAAACGGCAAATGTATATATTGGCGACAACCTACCCTTAGGTTTTTTGGCTCGTGACGCTTCTCCTTTTATGTTTATAGCAGGTTTTTTAGCTGCCATTGCTCCTGCTATTGCGGTAGGTATTGCGGGAATTTCCTTAATTATCCGTCGTAATATTTTTACCTCAGTAGTTTGGCAAAGTCTATTAGGGATTTTTATTGTAGGCTTATTTGGTGCCATGTATACAGGAATAAGTTATGCCAAAAACTTCTCAAGAAGCGCAAGTATCCAGCAATCGTCCACCCTTGATTTTGGCAAAAAAACGCCTTTATTTACTATCAAGCGTGTTTCTGACCATATAGAGTTTGTTCCATCACTCGAAATTATTGGCTATGAGGGAGACGCCTACAAACTTGAAAAAGAATATTATGCAAAGGGTATTGATAAAAAAGATGCAGAAAGAAATGCTTCAGAAATTCTTTATACCTACTCAAAAGTTGATTCTGTTTTATCTTTTGATGAAGAATATGAGTTTACCGAAAATGCTCGTTTCCGTGCCCAGCGAGTTCGTTTGAGACTATATGTTCCATACGAAAAACCATTTAGCATGACCCGAGAATTTGCTTCGTTCATCGAGAATAGAATTTCTGGAGGATACTTTGATGGTGAGAAAGATTTGTTTAAAGGCTCTTTGTGGCAGTTTACTCGTGAAGGCGAACTTGTATGTTTAAACCGTTTCCCTGTAGAAAACAACTATGATAACGATAGCAACTCTTCTGATGATGAGACTGATTTCGCACCTAATGACTTTGTACAAAAATTCCCGCTCAAAGACTTCGACAAAGTCCAATCAGCTATAGAAACTCCTTCTGAAGTATACATTCGTTTTGGAGAAAATTATAAAGTAGAAGTTGGCGGTGACCAAAAAGATGTGGAAAACATCCTTGCGGAGGTAAAAGACAGAAAGTTAATCATTACCCAAAAGAACGCCAGCAAACAGGCAGGCTTCTTGACGGTGCATATTACGCTTCCAAATCTCTCATATCTTAATTTAGAAAAAGGTTTTGGCAATGTGAGAATCAAAGATATTCAGGCGGATAACTTCCAATTAGAAACCAAAGGGCAATATAAAATTCGGGCTACAGGTCATTTGGGTAATTTTACAGCTGAACTTGCTGGCCTCACTAATTTGGAGGCCTTTGAATTAGATATTGAAAATGCTAAAATTAATGCAACAGAAAATGCCCACGTTGAGGTAGATATAAATCAAAACCTTGAGGCTAAGGCTTCTGGCGTTGCGCAAATTCGTTATAAGGGAAATCCGAACCTTCAAAAAACGATAAAAGATAGTGGTGTAATCAAACCCGAGATAGATTAGATCAACCTACAGAGGCATAATGTCAAACACGTTATGCCTCTGTTTTTGAAATACTTTTGATTTTTTTCAAAGCTCATGCAACCTTACTTTCAGTCTTTGCATCTTATCGACAAAACTTAATCAATCAACGTTATGAAACTTCAAACCTACTTTCGCCAAGCTCTTATGGCTGGTGCTTTATTCTTAGGAACAAACTTGGCTCAAGCCCAAAGCCAAAAGGATTTTAACTTTACTGGATTCAACGAAATCGAAATGTCTAGCGCATTTGTGGTAGATGTAACGCATGGCAATACTTTCAAGGTACACGTAGATGCAGAAAGAAGCGAAGATTTAGAAGATTTAGAAGTAAAAGTTTCGGGTAAACGCCTGATTGCACGCTATAAAGATAAAGGAAGCTGGGGCTGGAACAAAAACCGTAAACGCGTACATTTCAGCATTGTTGTACCAGATATTAAAGCTTTAGATTTTTCGGGCGCAACAAAATCAAAAATTTCTGGTTTCAATGACCTTGAATACCTCAAAGTGCAATTCTCTGGGGCTTCAAGCTCAGAAATTAATGTAAATGTTGATAAACTTCTATTTGATATCTCTGGTGCTTCTAACGTAACATTAAAAGGAAAAGGAAGTATCATGAAATTAGATGCTTCGGGTGCTAGTAAATTTAATGCCCTTGAGTTTGTGGCAAAAGATGCAGACTTAGATGTTTCGGGTGCTACAAGTGTACGTGTAAATGCTTCAAAAACATTGAACGTTGAAGCTAGTGGTGCATCTTCAGTACGTTACAGAGGTACTCCTTCTGTGCGTAGCGATGCATCTGGTGCCTCTTCAGTAAGAAGCGAATAAGCTGTTAAACCTCTTTAAATATTTTTTGATAAGTGCTTTCAAACAAGAAGTCCCATTTGGAATAAAATCCAGATGGGACTTCTTGTTTGAAATAGGATATTGTGGAAAAAGATTTTCAAATTCTAAA
>NZ_JBMLSD010000179.1:0-15672 GCF_049240685.1 Flectobacillus sp. | reverse complement strand
CTCTTTTAGCTATTATTATGCAACCTCAGATTATCTTTTTTGATAAAATTACAGCGCAAGATACTATTGATAAAGATGCTTGTACGTATGTGTTGGTGGCCAAGAAAGTATCTTAAATGTTAAATTCCCCAAAGGAAAATATTCTTTGGGGAATTTTTGTAAGCGAATATATTACCGTACTTTAAATTTAGTTCCTCTCGTAGAGGCTTTTCTTTCTTTCCGTTGCAGTTCTGCCATGTTTGCCAATATTGGTTTCATTCTGACTGAATTAGGGAATTTACTAGTAAACCCACAACCAATATTGCCAATTGTAGATGATTGTGGAGTTGTATTGGTGACAATATTTCCGTTTCCTCCAAATCCTAATGAGATTGGTGACGTAGTCTGGAAATAGCATTTATTCAAATTAATTTTACAGTTAGATAAATCTGAATAGATGAATAAGTGATAGGCATCAATATAGTTTTTTGAAACAAAATTAGAGTTTTCTATAGTGATGTTATTGTTCCCATTTCCAACTCTTATATCATGAGAGTTAGGGGTATTGAATTCAACATTACTAAATGTAAGGTTAGTTATATCTAATGTATATGCCGAAGCCCAAAAAATATTACGGAATGTAAGATTTGAAAACGTACTGGCAAAAGAAGAACTAACGCCATATAATCCATATTGGCAATTATCAAATAAAATATGATGTAGAGAAACTGCTTGCGTCGGAGTTGTTGTCCAGTCTAAATAATAGAAATCCAAGCAAGTAACTGCATCCTTGATAAAAGCATAAGATATCTCCATATTACCACCGCCATATTCAATTCCGCTCCAGTCGTAGTAAGTAGGGTTGGCACTAGCCGATTTCATTACAATGATGTTGGAGGCATCACCATTCATTACTAATTTTCCATAAACTTGAATAGAAACATCTGATTTTGTAACATTTACAACTGTACCAGGTTTGATAGTTAATGTATATCCTTTAGGAATAACAATAGTACCATTAAGATTGACAACGTCACTCCAGATTTCATCTTTAGACAATAGATGACCAGAAATATCGCCACTGACAGCTCCATCATAAGCTACCTTCACAGGAATAACGACAGTTTTCAAGGGGTTTCCATTTACTTTGGGTGTAAATGTGATATTGGCAGTGTAATTACCTTCGATTAATTTTTTAGTATCAACCGTGAGCTTTAAAGAATCTCCTGTGACTAAACTACCTGTAGTTTTATCTATGGTAAGCCATGAGTTATCACTACTTACATCATACGTAAGATTTTCGATTCCCACTTTGTTAAATTTGAGGTATTTCGTTGTCGATTTTGAAATAGTACCAAAGTCTACCAGTTGAGTTTGTGTCGAAATGGTAGTTTGTTTAAAGTTTCCTTTTACAATCACTTGTATAGGTGTTGATGGACTACCATTAATGGTTGGCGTGATTGTTAGCGTAGCTACATTTTCTCCTTCTACAATATCAGAATTAATGGTTATGACACCAAATGTAACGATGTCTGATTGATTGATTGTGATGGAACCACTATTTTTTGATAATACTAACCATGATTTATTTGAGGAAATAGAATAGGATATTGTCCCATCTCCGACTTGACTTAATGTTAAGCTAGAAGCAGATGTACTTGTAATCGTTCCTAAATCGACAAGTGTACTAGAAAGTGAAATGGTAGGAGGTTCGATATCTTTACGACAACTTACAATTATTAGAAATAGAAAGGGGAACAGTAATAGTCTAAGTGTATTCATTTAAGTTATGTTATAGTTTATAATATATCTAGTGTTAAAGGTAGAAAAATATCATTACTAGAGCAAATAGGTTTACTTTTGAAAGATTTAAGATGGCTTTTGAATTAATGAATCGTTCTGTACATTTACTCTAATATCTACTTTAATTATTTTTTTAATATTTAATAGCTAATGAAAAACTACTATTATACCTTAATTGCTTTTTGTTTATTTTCTTGTAACGGTATAGAGGAAGATACTTTGCTGAGTAATAGTTCTTCAGCAAAGCAATCGGCAGAAACTACGAAAATAACGAATAGAGAACTACTAGCACCAATTGACTATATAGCTTATTACCCTTTTAATGGTGATACAAAAGATGCTACAGGCAAAAATACAACTGTTTATTATGCTGGATTAAATCTAGTACCTGATAAAAATGGGAAATTAAATAGGGCATACTACTTTAATGGAACGTCCTATATAATAGTTCCTAAGCCAGCAATACAGAATGAATATACAATTTCATTCTGGGCATTACTAACAAAAGAACCGACAAGTGGTACTATTCAAACTGCCGTATCTATTGGGTCTTCGGGAGGAGATCAGTTAGTTAACACTGCCAATAACTACTATGGCGTTTCGGGATGGGCTTTTACAAGTTATAATGATGATGGCACTAACCTTTCTAATAATTTAACGTCTTTAGTTATAAACTCGTGGGTTTATTTAGTCATTACGCGAGATTCTTATTATTTAAAAGCATACTTAAATGGTAGGGTTATTTCAGGAGTTAATACAAATGGCAAAAATGCTGGTTATGGATATGGGGAGCCTTTTTTTTACATTGGGAATCGACATTCAGGTCAAGGATTTGTTGGAGTTATAGATGAAGTAAAAATATTTGATAGAGCACTAAATCCAAGCGAGATTATGGGGCTATATTTGAAACCTTAAAATTGGATAAAAAATAGAAGGATAAATATTATCCTTCTATTTTTGTTTTCGAGTGTACATTTTTAATAGCCGATAGATAATGAACCTTTGCTTTGCATATCCTAATAAGTTTCGATTTAGTGAAACTTTTATCCATGACCAAATAGAACAGCTGCAACCTAAAATCACGATTTATGAAGGTTGGTATCCCTCTCTTGATAAAAACGATGTATCCTTTCTTCCTTTCCCTTTCAATATTCTTTATGTACGAGGAGGTTTGAGGAATGTGCTACCTAGTTTGTATCATAAAATTTATACGTTTTTCTTAGCTAGATATTTAACCAAAAACAACATAGATGTTGTCTTGGCTCAATATGGACCTATGGGCGCAACAATCAACGATGCTTGTGTAAAGGCTAATGTTGGATTAGTGGTTCACTTTCATGGATTTGATGCAAACGACAAAGCTACATTAGACAAGTATTTGCCTGCCTATCAGCAGATGTTCAAGACGGTGAAAGGTATAATTGCAGTGTCGAGAGATATGAGAAATAAGTTAATCGAGTTTGGAGCAGATCCTGATAAGGTAATATTCAATTCTTGTTTTGTCAATACGAGTTTGTTTACCTTGGGTACGCCTGAAAACAACGAAAAGATATTCATGGCAGTGGGTAGATTTACGGCTAAAAAATCACCTTTTTCAACTATAAAGGCCTTTCATAAGGTGTTGCAAACAGTACCAGATGCCAAACTAAAAATGATAGGAGAGGGGGAGCTTTGGGATGAGGCAAAAGCTTTAATAAAAGAGTTGGGAATAGAATCTCAGGTTGAATTACTAGGTGTAAAAAGACCCACAGAGATTATAGATTTGCTGAAAACAGCCAGAGTTTTTGTACAACACTCGATGTTTGCGCCAAATGGCGATTCAGAAGGCACACCTGTATCAATTCTGGAAGCTTCGGCCGTTGGATTACCAATTGTAAGTACCTATCATGCAGGTATCAAAGACGCTGTAGTTCATGAAAAAACTGGGTTTTTAGTGAATGAGGGTGATTGGGAACAAATGGCAAATTACATGACTCAGCTAATTAATAATCCAGAACTTTGTGGAGAAATGGGACGAAGCGCTCGCCAACACATGGAGGATTACTACGAAATGTCGAAAAGAGTTGATACGCTGAGAGAGATATTGGAAAAATGATATTTCTACGAAGGTTTAGAAAGTAGCATTTTATGATTAGATTGTCTATTTTTGTAGGCTTTATGTGGGTATGTAGCCGCCATGAGAAATCATCTGGCGGCTATTTTCAAAATATACACAATAGATTCACATATTTTCTGAGCGATAGAGCTCGCAATCCATTTCCGTTTACTCCAATAAATTTATGATTAGCAAATTGTTAAAACCGTTTGGCTATAAAATTGCCAAAGTGCAAAAAGAAGAGGATTTTATCAATGATCCTACGTTCTTAAAAATCTTGAAGGCTTGCCAGCCTTACACCATGACTAGCATCGAACGTATGTATGCTTTGTATAACGCTGTTACTTATATAGTCAAAAATAATATTGCTGGTAGCTTTGTGGAATGTGGTGTTTGGAGAGGAGGTAGCTCGATGATGATTGCGCTAACACTAAAGGAATTGGGCGTGAGCAACCGTGCAATTTATTTGTATGATACCTATGAAGGTATGTCTGAGCCAACAGCCGACGATGTGGATTTTCGTGGTGGACAGGCCAAGGAATTGATGGAGCAAAATGTGGAGAATAAACAAAATTCGGTATGGTGCTTGGCCGACCTAAATGATGTTCAAAACAATATGCGTTCGACAGGATATCCTCAAGATTTGGTACATTTTGTAAAAGGAAAAGTGGAGGATACTATCCCTGCCACGATGCCTGAAGCACCCATTGCTTTATTGCGTTTGGATACCGACTGGTACGAGTCTACTGCTCATGAGTTGAAATATTTGTATCCTTTATTAATTCAAAAAGGAGTATTGGTAATTGATGATTATGGTCACTGGGAGGGATGTAAACGTGCAGTGGATGAATATTTTAATGGTTCATTGTTGTTAAATCGCATAGATTATACAGGACGTATAGCAATTAAAAGCTAGTAGTGAGAAGAGTAAAATAAGGAAATTTGAATTCCAATTTGGTCGTTTTGTAAAGAAGTTTAAGAGTGGTAATAAGTGATAAATGTATTAAAAATAAGCATTTTAATCACTAAATAACCAACTCGCTAAATCACTCAATAAATTATGGGCATTATTATTCGTCAAGGATTAAAAAGTTCAATCGTGACCTATGTAGGAACGGCTGTGGGGGTATTGAACGTCCTTGTTATTTACAATAAATTTTTGACGCAAGAACAATTTGGTCTGTATGCTTCGGCTATGGTCAGCTTTACAACAGTTTTTGCCTCATTTGCCCAAATTGGGGTGCCACATATTGCTACCCGCTATTTCAATCGTTTTGCAGATGACGAAAAACGCCATAATGGCTTTTTAGGCTTTTTATTGATAACTCCATTGGTTGGCTTAGGCATCTTCGCAATTTTGTATCTTTCTTTACAGTCGGTCTTCAACGGAATTTACGAAAGCAAGTCGCCACTACTGAGTCAGTATTACTATTATATGTTACCACTGACTTTTTGTATTGCTTATATTTCGGTATTGGAAGCCTATGCAAAGGTACATTTGCGTATAGTAGTACCAGCTATTATTCGGGAGCTGGGACTGCGTTTGTCGAACGGTTTTTTGGTTATACTTTTTGGTTTAGGATATATTTCTTTCGAACAATTAATTGGTATTACAGTAGTCACCTACATACTTGGTATTATTGCTTTGTTTGCTTATATCAAAATACTAGGAAAGTTGTATTTGAGTATTGATTGGAACATTTATAAGAGTCCTTTATTCAAGGAAATGTACCAATATGGTTTGTGGGTATTATTGGCAGGAGCAAGTTTTACCTTGATTCAACACGTCGAGAAAATCATGTTACCAGCTTACGATGGAGGGTTAAATACAACCGCAATTTTTGATATTGCTTCCAGAATAGCCCTTGTGATTGCTATCCCACGCAATGCCATTGCTTCTATTAGTTTACCTTTGTTGGCGGAGTCTTGGCAAAAAAATGATATGGCACATATCGAAGAAATTTACCGAAAATCATCTCTTGTCTTGTTTATCGTAGGAGGTTTTTTGTTTCTTGGAATTTGGTGTAATGTAGACGAAATTTTCCAACTTTTACCCAAAGCAGATATCTATTCACAAGGTCGATGGGTGGTGTTTTTCTTTGGTATGAGCAAGGTGATAGATATGGCTACAGGCTTGAATTCGGAGATATTAATTAACTCCAAATACTATCGTTACGATTTGGCCTTTTATGTGTTGTTGGCTGTGTTGATTATCGTAACAAATTTGATTTTAATCCCTATTTACAGCTTCAATGGCGCAGCCTTGGCGGCACTTACTTCGGTAGTGGTGTACAATGCCACTAAATATTTCTTTATTCTTTTTAAACTAAAACTTCAACCATTTACATTGGCAACTGTAAAAGTTTTAGGCTTGTTTATATTGACCTATTTTTTGGCAACGCTTATTCCGCAAATCGGCGTAGGTTTTACAGGAATACTATTAACAGTAATAGCTCGTTCAGCCTTGATTTGTGCCGTGTTTGGAGGTGGGGTATTATATTTCAAAGTATCCGAAGATGCTAACAAAACCGTGATGGGTATTTTACGTAAACTAAAATTGATCAAATAGCTAAAGCTAACAATATGAAGATATTATTCACATTTGGTGGATTGCCCCATTATTATAATTTGGTACTCAATCGCCTCAATCAGGTAGAAGGGCAAGAGATTGTAGTAATTGCTCCTAAAAGCCAAGGGAAAAGTGTGGGCGCTGGGGTGCATCAAACCTTAGATGGTGTTGAGTTTAAGGTACATTTTTTGGAAGAATACAAAACTGCTTGGGGAAAACCGTTTTTTAAGAATTTTCTGGAAACGATTGAGGCCGAAAAGCCCGATGTAATTGTTACTATTTGGCCTTATATTTTGACCTTTGTTTATAATCCTTTATTGCTTTGGAAAATCCGTAGCATGGGTATCAAATTGATATTGAAAGAGATTCCTTTTAATATCCCAAAATTTCAAGAAGCGCTCGATTACTATGCCAAAGGTGGTGCTGTAACAGAAACCCTGAAAACAGAATTGAAACCTTCGAGTTTGGCATTCAAACTGAAGTATAGCCTACTCAAATATACCTACAAAAGAGCTTTTAACATGGTAGATGCTCACGTGGATTATACCGAGGAAGCTATTGAGGTTTTTGGAAGTTATGGCGTGCCTAAGGAGAAGATTTTTGTAATTTATAATTCACCAGATACGGATATTATTTTCAACGAAAGAGCGAAAATAGAGGGCTTAAATACGGTTTTGCCCGATAACCCTTTACGTTTGTTGCATGTAGGTCGTTTGGTGAAATGGAAGCGTGTAGACTTGTTGATGGAGGTGTTTGCCAAATTGCTCAAAAAGTTTCCTATTGCCAAATTAGCCATTGTAGGTACTGGCCCAGAGCTTGATAATCTCAAGCAACAAGCCAAAGATTTAGGGATAGAAGAAAGTGTCGAATTTGTTGGAGCAGTATACGAAATGACACAGTTGGGGCAATATTTCAATGCTTCATTGGTGTATGTATTGGCAGGAATGGGTGGCTTGTCTATCAATGATGCCATGTGTTTTGACAAACCCATTATTTGCTCAGTGGCGGATGGTACCGAGAAAAAGCTCGTTCGTGATGGATATAATGGCTATATTTTCAAAAATGGAGATGCTGAGGATTTGTACCAAAAACTTGAAAGTATGATGAGTAATCCTGAAAAAACCAAGGAAATGGGACTCCGTTCTGGCGATATCATCAAAAATGAGGTGAATATCCACGTAGTGATTAAAAACTATTGTGAGGCGTTTAAATACGTTATGAAATAGTAAGTTTTGATTTGAAAAAGAGGCTTTTATAACTCCAAAATCACGCATTCCAAGCTATGTTATTTGCTCTAAAATATTTCTTAAAATACCCTTTCCACCACATTCGCACCCCCGAAGCGCGCGAATTGTTGGGCTTAATGGCCAAATTTGGTACGGTGCCTCGTTATCAACCACGAACAGTTTCGTTTCAGGGTGTTACGTTTTTAGTGCCAGATTGTATGTCATTTTTGTTTCAGCATGAGGAGATTTTTGTGGGACAAAGTTATAGGTTCCAAAGTAGCACCGATAGTCCTGTTATTTTGGATTGTGGAGCTAATATTGGTACAAGTTGTTTGTTCTTTAAAAAACTGTACCCAAAAGCTACAATTACAGCTTTTGAGGCCGACCCTCAAATTGCTAAAATCTTGAAAAATAACCTGAATTCTAATGGTATTCAGGGGGTCGATATTGTCGATAAAGCTGTGTGGGTGCATGACCAAGGAATCGAGTTTGTGACCGAAGGTTCAGACGGTGCATCGATTTATGGCGAAGGTGAAAAACAAGGTATTGAATCGGTTCGTTTGAAGGATTATTTACAAAAATACACAAGTATTCAAATGCTAAAAATGGATATTGAAGGTGCCGAAGTAGAGGTTTTTCAAGATTGTGCTGATAGTATAGGGCATATCGACCATATTTTTATTGAGTATCATTCTTTTCCAAATCGCCCGCAAGACTTGGATGTATTGCTTGCTATTTTGACAAAAAATGGTTTCAGATACTTCATCCGTGATGCGCAAGATAGGCCAGTGCCTTTTATTAACCATGCCTACAAGGCCAATCCTTCGATGGATTTGCAGTTGAATATTTTTGCAGTGAAAAAATAATTGGTTTTGGGTAAAACAATGCCAAACAGAGATAGAGATGTTTTTTAATCTATGTTAAAAATATCCCTATTTCTGTTTTTTTATTTGTATTTTTCTACACCCTTTCAAGGAAGTAATCTCCTCTTCATTTACATTTGTAATACAAAGAATTTTAAACACCTGAACGCTGAGCCTTCTATTTAACCTAATCCCAAACCTCTATGTTAGCACAAAATGATTTTCTGGCACAAGCCAAAATAGGTAATAATCAGCCTTGGAGATATGTCGTAGGTATGATTTTAATACTGTTGGCGCTAGGGATATTTAGTATTCCGCAAGTGTTGGTTACTGATATAAAAAGTGGAAGACCAACTGTGGCTTCGCATTGGTATTTATTAGTAGCAATAGGCAGTTTTGCTGGTGGAATTTTGATGTTATGGGTTTGGTTGAAAAATAGCCATCATCGAGCATTTCAAACCCTGATTACTCCACAAAGCTCTGTCAATTGGAAACGTGTTGTTAGTTCAGCTGTAGTATGGTTGGTGTGTACTGTAATCGTAGAATTTGGTATGTATATGGTTTTTCCTGAGATGTACTGCTTTTCGTGGAATCCTCAACAATGGTTACCTGCATTTATCATCGGTTTCTTGTTTTTGCCCATTCAAACTAGTTGTGAAGAACTCATATTTAGAGGTTATTTATTTCAGGCAATCGGTTCGAGAAATGTGGTAGCGGGGCTTGTGATTAGCTCTGTCTTTTTCGGATTAATGCACAGTGCTAATCCCGAAACGGCTAAAGTAGGTTTTGGTTTGGCTATGACATATTACATCGGTGTAGGCTTATTTTTTGCCTTATTGACCTATTTTGATGGAAAGTTGGAACTAGCTTTAGGTATACATGCTTCTAATAATATCTATGCTTTCTTATTTGTGACTTATCCCGATAGTGCCTTGCCTTCTCCGTCTGTTGTAACTATGACCGAGTTGAATTTCCCACTTATGATTGTTGGCTGGCTATTGGCAGTGATATTATACGTAGTGGCTGTCAAATGGGTGTTTAGGTGGATATAAAATCTAAGTTTGGATTTTGAGATAACGTGAAACAAATCAATGTTTCTGAAATAAAAAACACATTTTGCCTATGCCTACGGCTTATAGCCAATTGCATAACAATCTAAAACAGTTTAAGCATTTTAAAGTAAAAAAACAACTATGCAACTTTCTGAAATTTGGATTTATCCTATCAAATCTCTAGGTGGATTTAGTGTACAACAAACAGAAGTAACTACTCGCGGGCTAAAGTATGACCGTCGATGGATGCTTATTGATGCTGATAATGTGTTTGTTACACAACGACAAATAGGGGATTTGGCGTTGTTCAAAACGACTATAGAGGAAAGTACCCTTCATATTACACATAGCCCTACCGGAAAAACACTTTTGGTGAAAATAGGAGAGTATCTGCCAGAAGCTACTACCGTAGAGGTTTGGGATGATGAAATGGAGGCTAATGAAGTATCACAAGAGGCTAGTTTATGGTTTACTGAATTACTTGGGAAACCTGTGAGATTGGTCTATATGCCTGACGAAAGTTTGCGCCATGTTGATCCCCAGTATGCCCAAACGCCTGAAGATATAACCTCTTTTTCGGATGGGTATCCTATTTTGGTAATAGGTCAATCGTCCTTAGATGATTTGAATAATCGTTTAGAAAAACAAATTCCGATTAATCGTTTTCGTCCAAATTTTGTCTTTACTGGAGGGAGTGCTTTTGAGGAGGAGTCATGGTTTGAGTTTTCGATAGGTAAAACATCTTTTAAAGGGGTAAAACCATGTTCGAGATGTATTGTTACCACCTTGAATCATGAAACAGGACAAAAGACTGGCAAAGAGCCATTACATACACTTTCGACTTACAGGAAAGCAGGAAATAAAATCTTATTTGGACAAAACGTACTGATTGTACAAACAGGAATGGTGAGTGTAGGTGAAGAAATAACAGTACAAACAACACGCCAATTGGCAAAGTTTTCGATAAGTTAAAAGCTATACAAAGCAATTTCGCGCTTAGATTGTGGCGGTAGCATTTGAATATGATACTAAAGCGCTTTTTAGAAATAATAAACCTCTTGAGCTTAGATGTAGTAGCTGGTGCCATGATTTGTCATACGGCCTTTTTGAAGCTTCCAGACGGGCGATTTAACCATGCCACTACTAGTGTATGGTTGTTGGGGATTGCTGTATTTATTATTTATACACTAGATCGGCAGTTAGATAATTTGAAGCCTGAACCAATAGCAACTCCAAGGCATCGTTTTCATAAACGATATGCAAAAGTTTTGAAGCTATCTGTAGCCTTGGCTATGCTTTTAGGCATATATCTGTTGGGGCATATTACTTATATGACTTTAATGGTTGGGTTTGGGATTGCTTTTATTACCTCTATTTATTTGGTTGTTGTGAGTAAACTTTCATCGGATAGTATTTTTCAAGCATACAAAGAACCCGTAACGGCATTTGTATATGCTTCGGGTGTATGCGGAACTGCCATTGTTCAGCATACAAGAATATTCAGTTGGATAGATTGGTCACTAGCAGGCGTGTTTTTTCTTATTGCTTTTCAAAATCTTCTTTTGTTTTCCGCTTTTGAACAAAAGGAATACCCTCAGGTTCATTCACTTGGCTCGATGTGGGGAGTTAAGACTTGTCAAAAAGTTTTATACTTACTTTTCATAATCAACACCGTCGTGATTTTTAGTACGCTTGTGCACAGTACGCATGTATATTCGATGGGACTAGGACTTACAGAGGTACTAATGAGTGCAACACTTGTATTAATAACCTATTTCGAATCTATTTTTATAAAAAAAGATCGTTATCGATGGGTAGGCGACGGCATATTTATTTTTCCTTTATTACTTTTTTTTCTGATTAGATGAGCGAGCAAAATACCCCTCCATCTGTAAAATTGTCTCCTTATGAGGCGTTGAAATATCCACAATTTGTGGCTTATATGTTTGCCAATAGTTTTATTACAATGGCCTTATTGATACAAGAAGTACTGCTTGGGTACGAAATGTACAAGGTCACACACGACCCAATGGCGCTAGGACTCATTGGTTTGGCGGAGGCACTTCCTTATATCTCATTGGCATTATTTGGAGGACATTTGGCTGACCTCTATAACAAGAAAACCATTTTGATGCTAAGTTTAAGTGTCATTATTTTAAGTTCGGTAATTTTGGTTTGGGCAACGCATTCAACCACCCAGTTGCCACAGCACAATTTATTGCCCATTATCTACGGCGTAATATTTTTGATTGGTTTGGCCAAAGGTTTTTATTCGCCAGCCTCTTCGTCTTTAAATCCTTTTTTGATTCCAAAAGAAGTATTTGCAAATGCAACTACTTGGGCTAGCTCATTTTGGCAAGCAGGAGCTATCCTTGGGCCAGGTTTAGCAGGTTTTATGTATGCTTATTGGGGTTTGACAAACTCACTTTGGTTTGTGGTAGCCTTGTTGTGTACAGTTATGCTTTTGATAAGCACCATTACAGCACCCCCAATTCCTGAAAAAGTAGAGGATAAAGTTAATATTTTTCAAAGCCTAAAAGAGGGGATTGCTTTTGTTTTTAAAACAAAAATTATCCTTTATTCTATCTCGCTCGATTTGTTTTCGGTACTTTTTGGTGGAGTAATTGCGCTGTTACCTATCTATGCTGAAGATATCCTTAAAGTTGGAGCTGAAGGATTAGGAATTTTGCGTGCAGCACCTTCAATTGGTGCTATTTTAACCATGTTTATGATGGTATACTTTCCACCTCTCAAGCATGCTTGGCGTAATCTACTGCTGGCTGTAGGTGGTTTTGGTTTGGCAACACTTGTATTTGCGGTATCCACCAATTTATGGATTTCTGTTGTAGCATTATTTCTGACAGGAGCTTTTGATAGCGTTAGTGTCATTGTACGTCAAACCGTATTGAGATACTGGACACCAGACGAGATGCGCGGGCGTGTTTCGGCAGTGAATGGAATTTTTGTAAGTTCTTCTAACGAAATTGGAGCGTTTGAGTCGGGATTATTGGCCAAAATGATGGGGACAGTTCCGTCGGTAATTTTTGGTGGAGCTATGACAATGGTAATTGTTTCGATTGTATGGTTACGGTCAAAAGAATTGTTTAAAATGAAAGTGACAGATTAGTTTTTATAAAATATAATACCAAATCAAAGCCGTTGTACCTCAAAGGTGTAACGGCTTTGATACATCTCAGGATTTAGTATCGACTTTTGGCACGCTATTTGTTTTTTGATTTCATAATTTTCTGATGTCATTAAAAACAAAAATACTCAGAGTTTCGCCCAAAAAGTAGTTTCAGTATTTAACCAACTTCTTGTAGATGCCCCTTTTGTCTACAGAAATCAAACAAGGCTAAGCGGATTTCATAAAGCATTTTACTCTGTAAATTGAATGTACATAATGCACTAAATATGAAAATCAAGGAGTTATGTTTCTAAACTTGTTTCAAGGATCATCCCTTAATCATTCAATAAACTTACTTTGTAATACGATTTAGCCTACAACCCAATCATGAACAAATCATTACATATTTTACTGAGTATGGTATTACTCATTACTATTACTGCCAACATAGCTTGGGGACAAGCCAAGTTTAAAGCAGCTAATAGAGAGTATGAACAGCTTAGTTACGTATCGGCCATTCGATTGTATGAGGATGTGTTGTCTGATGCCAAATTAGATGCGACCGTTCGAAAGGAGGCTCTAAAGAAACTTGCCTATTGTTATCGTCGTATTCAGGATTCCAAAAATGCTGAAAAAGCCTACAGTGATTTGATAAAGAGTTTTCCAGATGTAGAAGCTGAGAATTACCTTTATTATGCACAAGCACTTGCCTCAAACGGTAAATACAGAGAATCTCAAAAGTACTATTCCATTTATGGAGAAAAACAAACAGCGGATGTTCGTAGTAAGAAATTCGTCGTTTCTTACATGGAAATGGGACGTTTTTATCGAGATTCCTCTTCTTATCAGGTAGACTATCTGCCCATCAATTCAAATCAAGCGGATTTTAGTCCTATGTTTTATAAAGGTGGTTTGATTTTTTGTTCGGCCAGAGATGAGTCGGGGGCTATCAAACGCGTGTATGGATGGAATCAGACTCCTTTTTTAGATTTATATTTTGTGCCTGATACCGCTCAGCTAAAATCGGGTATAGTTCAAAAAGCCGCAGCCTTGGGGGGGATGATTGCTAGTAATTCCAATACGACTATCAAATCTGGCGAAGGTACCAACAAGGTGGAGGAGTTTAGCCGTGTAATCAATACCAAATATCATGAAGGCCCTGCCGTGTTTTTTAAAGGTGAACAAAAGGCGATTTTTACTAGAAATAATTTTAACAAAGGTAAAGTTCGTGAATCAAAAGATGGCACCAATAAACTAAAACTATATGTTGCTGATTTGGTCAAAGATAATTGGAGTAATATCAAAGAATTACCATTCAATTCGGATGAGTATTCGTGCGGTCATCCAGCTTTGACACCCGATAATACTAAACTATATTTTGTGTCGGATATGCCAGGCGGATATGGAGGGACTGATATTTATGTAGTCGAATACAATGATGGTAATTGGGGAACTCCTGTCAATATGGGTAAAGAAATTAACTCGGAAGGAAATGAAATGTTTCCATACGTAGACCCTAACGGCAATCTCTATTTTGCATCTGATGGGCATGAGGGCTTGGGAGGATTAGATATGTTTTTTGCCGAAATAAAAGACGGAGTAGCCTATCGTGGTGTCAATAACTTGGGAGCTCCACTCAACTCTCCTCAAGACGACTTCGGAATTATTACGGATGCAACACGTACCTCGGGCTTCTTTTCTTCAAATCGCAAATCGGGCTTGAGTGATGATAATATTTATAGTTTCAAGCGTGTTTGTCGTCCACTTACGCTTATCGTATATGACGCAGCTTCGAAGCAACCCCTAGAAAATGTAGATGTCAGAATTACCGTTAATGCAGAAAGTCGCGAGTTGAGAGTAACGGGTGTGGATGGTTCTACTAGTATTTGTATGGAAGCGAATGCCGAGTATGAATTTAAAGCAATCAAGGAAGGTTATCTGATGAATTCGGTGGCGTACTCGACAAAAAGCAATACCGCTCAAAAAACAACTTTGGAATTGTATCTTGAAAAGGCTCCTTTGGCAGTCTTGAAAGGTGTTGTAAAATCTGAAGTAAACGATCAGCCGATGGCTGGGGTTCAAGTAACTTTAGAGAACGAGAAAGATAAATCCAAACAAACCGTTGTGACCGGACCAGATGGGGGATATGAGTTTCAAGTAAAACCAGGTGACGACCACAAGCTGATTGCGGAAAAGGATAAGTATGCCACCAATACCGAAAAAATTAGTAAAGTGAAGTCTAGCGGTGAAGTCGTTGAGAATATCCAAGGAATGTATGGTGAAGGAGATATTTTCAAACTCAAAAATATTTACTATGATTATGGTAAGTTCTTTATACGTCCTGATGCGGCCAGAGAGTTGGAAAAAACGCTTTTACCTTTATTAAAGAAATACCCAGCAATGACCATCGAAATTCGCTCACACACGGATGCTCGTTCGAGTGATAATTTCAACATGCAGCTTTCTGCCAACCGTGCCCGTGCTGTAGTCGATTATCTAACGATGAGAGGTATAGACCCAGCCAGATTAGTATCGAATGGTTATGGCGAAACCGAATTGGTAAATGAGTGTGTGGATGGTATAATTTGTGACGAAAAACAACATCAAGAAAATCGTAGGACAGAGTTTAGAATTATATCTGTGAAATAAACAATCGTAATAGAAAGAATTTAGGTGTGTTTTTTTTAGGTTAGAAAAATCAAAAGCCCTTCGATTGAAGGGCTTTTATTTTTATCAAGGTTATAACTAAAATCAGATGTAAGTTAGTGGGCAAAATAAAGTTTAAGATTGTGCTTAGGCTTTCAGGTATCGGCTTTCGGCGGTGGGCTTTGGGAAAAGCATGTCCGTGGTCGTTAAAAACATTTTAACACTCTTTGCCTTGTGCCTGTTGCCTTGTCCCTAAAACACAAAACTTAAATATAATTCTGCACGAATACTTAAGTGTCAAGTTATGAAAAT
>NZ_JBMLSD010000178.1:0-6230 GCF_049240685.1 Flectobacillus sp. | reverse complement strand
GTTTTGCCGAATGCCCAAAGCTGAAAGCCGTAAGCTCAAAAATTAAATTTTATTTTGCGTACTAACTTACTAGCTTTATCAAAATTTATATTCACCATTCACCATTAATACTTATTACACCAATCAAACTTTTCTTGAATAATTCGATCTTTTTCTTGATTGATAAATTCTAAGAATGCTTTGGCTACTGGAGAAAAGTTTTTTCCTTTCATCCAAATCAAGTGCCATATACTTTGAATAGGAAAACCTTTTACTGGAATAATTTGAACATCACCCATCGATAGCTCATGTTTTAGACCAATCAAGGGCATCACAGAATATCCTAAGCCTGCCAAAACTGCCTGTTTTACGGCCTCGTTGGATGTCAATTCCATTTTTCGATGAATAGGCAACATATTGGCTTGTACAAACTTCTCCATCACATGCCTAGTTCCAGAGCCTGGTTCGCGATAAATGAGTGGTATGGTTTCTAAGACAGAGGTATCATAGAGTTTTTTCTGAAAAGATTGAAGAGAATTCCCTACCAAAAACAATTTATTGGGCATCAGCTCCACTTTTTCAATTTGTAGATGGTCTGGTAGTATCGATACCAAAGAAAAATCTACCTCGTTTTGCTCAAGACTTTCGATAACCTTTGCTTTGTTGGTTACATCTAGTTTTAGTTCGATGCCATCATGCTGATTCATGAAGTCACTCAGAAAATAAGGAACTACATATTTACCTGTAGAAACTACCGAAATTTTGAGTTGGCCAACCAACTGCCCTTTAAAAGCGGCCGTTTTGTGATTAATGGCATATACTTCTGATAAGATGCGCTCGGCGGCAATCGCTATTTCTTTTCCAAAATCTGTAATAAACAACTTACGTCCAACTACTTCGGTAAGAGGGATAGCAAACTGGTCTTGCAGGTTTTTTAGCTGTATAGAAACCGCAGGTTGGCTCAAGTGCAATTCTTCGGCGGCCTTTGTAACACTCTTAGTCCTACTAATTGTAAGGAATACCTGCAATTGATGTAATGTATAGTTCATATAGATAGTTGTAATGATTCAATGAAATGCTAAACAAGTAAGAATCTAATTTCTAAATTAGTAAAAGTAATAGTCAATAGAAAACCCTGATATTGGTTTTTGGAAGTAAGTTAATACGCAAAATTAGTTTTGAGCCTACGGCTTTCAGCTTTGGGCTTTCAGCTTTCAGCTTTGGGCATTCGGCAAAAACATATCATCTCATTTTACTAAAAAAACATTTCCAACTCTTTGCCTAGTGCCTTAGGCTTTGAGGTATTGGCATTCGGCTGTGAGCTTTGGGTAAAAGTAGGTTAGTGGTTATGATTTTTTTTACCACTCTTTACCTATTGCCTATTGCCTATCCCCTAATGCCTATTGCCTAAACACATCAATTACATGTCTTCATAAGATTCTTTTTTATTAAATCGATATTATTTTTCTTAACCTGATGCAGAGAAGCCAGATGCTCCCACAAATTCAAGGCAGATTTAGTCCTTTCTATAATTTCATCGATGTGCTTTAGAGGTAGCTTTGCTTCCTTTCCTAGTTGAATCAAATGCTTAGTAGTAGGATTTTTACCCTCACCCATCACCATCATGCTTTGCTCTCCGTTGGGGCCACTCGAAAAAGTCAAATCGTAGGCAGGTGCTAGTTTCCATTCGCCTTTACTATTCATGAGAAAACTGAAGTTTTTGGCATGGTCATCTCTATTATGAGCAAGGATATTAAAAACAGCAAGGCGATACATTTTTTCTACTTCACGGATATCTTTGGTTAAAGCTCCTGTCAAATTGAGTAAATCTTCGTAGTCTAATGAAGGTATCCTAAAGTCACTATGTAATAAACCACTCACGGTGTGCATGTGTAGTCGTTGATGCCCGTCGTAATCAAAACGTTTAACGGCAAAGTGACCAGCTCCTTTTTGGGATGAGAACAAATGCACTTCGGGCATAACAATACCTGCTTCTTTTGCCATGAGGGCATACACGTACTCAACTGCGCCAGCATCTTGTCCATCTTGTGAATTGGTAAACTTCACGAGCCATGGCTCAAAACCTTCCTCTATTTTGTGGGTACCGTGCACAATTTGCTGACGGTTTTGGCTTATACCAACAAGCGCTTTGGGACGAGCACCAGCCGAAGAGCCATTTAAAGTAAGTAGTTCTTTGATAACTTCGTCTGAACTACCTTGTAAAACTTCTTGTGACTGTATGGCTAGTTGGTCTAGGTCAATTACTTCCTGACTTTCGGTGAGGCTATGGTCTGGTTGATAGACAAGCGCTCCCATGCCCGACATCCCTACATGCGCAAGGCGGTCGAGTGGAGTAATCGTTGTTGGCAAAATTCCGTTTGCACGTAGAAGGCGGTCGAAGAGTAATCGTCCCCAGCCATCGGGTAAACTATCGTTGAATACCCCAGCCAAGCCTTCAAAAGGGCGTTGTGATAGTTCTGTAAGGCCTTTTTTTAGAGGTAATCGTATGGGTGATATTTGTAGCCCTGTTTTGATAAACTCATCATCGTATTCAAAATAGATGATATGGTCAGCTATCGCTAGCCTACCTACTTGTTGTATGGATGCCCCAAAGTCTAATCCTACCTTTATTTCTTTTACGGATTTAATCATTTTTTTCGTCCTCTTTTTCGAGAAATACTAGTAGTTGCTTTTAATACATCATCAATAGAGTTATAGATGGGCTTGGAAGGTTTAAGAATAGAAATGAGTTCTTCTATTTCTGCCACAACCATGACTATTTTTATAAAAGATTCGAGTGAGATTACACCCTTTTGTTCAAATTTTCTTAGTGTAGGAAGCGGAACCCCTGATCGTTCGGCCAGCCCTTCTTGGGTGAGCTCCATCGATAATCGTCGTTCACGGATATTTTCGGCAATTTTTTTTTGTGCTTTCGACGCAGATATAAGTGATAACATAATAGTACTTATTGAGAAAAAAATATTATACTAATACTATTGTATTACAAATATAAGATTTTCTAAGGATTATTGAATACACATATTGCTTTAATATGAAGAATAATTTTACGTGATAAAGCTCCTGAATGGGTATCTCTACAAATAGTATTTTTGTGCTCTTAGCTGCAGGTTTTATGCATTAAGCTGTAAGCTGTAAGCCGTAGGCATTATGCAAAAACCTATCTTATTTTACAAAAAAACAATTTAACACTCTTTGCTTGTTGCCTTGTGCCTTCAACACAAAAGATAAATCTAATTTTTAAGCAATAGGCTTTCAGCTTTGGGCATTCGGCAAAAACATAGCTCATTTTACTAAAAAACATTTAACACTCCTTGCCTGTAGCCTTGTGCCTTCAACACAAAAGATAAATCTAATTTTTAAGCAATAGGCTTTCAGCTTTGGGCATTCGGCAAAAACATAGCTCATTTTACTAAAAAACATTTAACACTCTTTGCCTTGCGCCTGTTGCCTAGTGCCTATTGCCTAAAACAAAAAACTTAAATCCAAATTTGTTCACTTACTTAATTTTACTTAAAAAAATAAACTTTAATAATTGGTACAAGTTTTTTTACAATACAAATCACCAATAAGCAAAGGTTTTTCTTTGGGTAGGCTTGTACCCGAAATTGACCGTTTTAAAAACGCCTTGCCTAGTGCCTATTGCTTAAAAAATTAGATTTATCTTTTGTTTGTGTTGAAGGCAAAAGGCACAAGGCAAAGAGTGGTAAATGTTTTTGCCTAATGCCTACAGCCTATTGCCTACAGCTTACATCCTCATGCCAAGCATCTAACTAACTTAACAAAATGAGACTTTAGCTTTCGCATTTGATGCTTTTCTGAAGAGTCTATTAAAAAGAAAGGATTGTCAAATAAGTCTATAATTTACTATCTTGACACAAGACAAATATATGACTATCTAATACATGCTTTTCTCTTTCAGTTTTTACAGCTCTTTTCTATTGATATTTTTTATACACTTGTTAGTGTATGCTGGACTATTTATGTTGAAATATATCAGAAGTTCTCAGAAAGCGAGTCTATGGATGAGCCTCTTTTTATTCTTGAGTGCTTTGTATATTACTCCGTGGATGGTAGGCTTTGCGGGATGGTATGATACACAGCCCTATCGGGATTTTTTGTTTTATTTTCCTTTTCAGCACTTATTATTATTAGGGCCTGTATTATTTTTTTATACCCAGAGTCTTTTAAATCCTTCCCTAAAAATGAGCTTTCGGCAAGGTATACATTTTGTTCCAGCGATAATTTACCTAATTTACTGTGTATGGATGGTGATATACGACAAAATGATAGCACATGACTATATCTATTTGGCAAGTGGCGAAGACCCAGATTTTGCGCCGTGGTATCAAATACTGGGATTTAGTAGTATGACGCTGTATTTGGTGGCTGGTTTTTTGTATGTCCGCAGGTATCAGCGTAGCGTAAGTCAAGTGCTAAGCAATATGGAGCTGTATTTATATCCGTGGCTTTCGAGGTTCTTTTTTGCTTGTATGGTGTTATTAAGTATCCGAGCCACGGTTGGGCTTATTGCATTTTTTTGGGATTTGAGTTATATCAATTCATGGTGGTATTTTTTGAGCTATGCAATTTGTTGCTATTACATTGCAATTTTTAGTTATAGTAATGCTGCGGAGAGTAAAACCCTTTTTCATACAGATGTATTATCTACTAATCAAACATTTTGGGCTAGTGCCAATACGCTAGACGAAGAATATATCGCGATTCCGATAGAGGCCTATGATACTTTGCAAGAACTCCCTTCTGAGCTAATACCCATCAAAACTTCCCTGATTGAGTATCTCGACTCTCGAAAAGTATTCTTAAATCCCGAGCTTACCTTGGTTGAGTTGGCCAAAGCATTACAAACTAATGCTTCGATTTTGAGTAAAGTAATTAATAAAGGTTTAGGTCAGAGTTTTAATGATTTAATTAATCAGTATCGAATCAACGAAGTAATAATAGCTTTGGAAAAAGGTATTCATAAAAATCAAACTTTACTGAGTATTGCTTTCGACTGTGGTTTTAATAGTAAAGCTACTTTCAATCGAGCCTTCAAAAAAGTCACTGGATTTTCGCCAATCGAATATTTAGCCAAAAACGCACTTTAAATTGGTTTCAAATCATAATTTGAAGCGCAATGGCCTCTGCTAGCGTCTACTTTTGCTCAAAAAAACTCTTATGCAAAAGCTATTCGATTTGTTATTTCGTCCGATTCTTATGCCACGTTGGTGGCAGGATTTATTTATCAGTATTCCTAGAATTATCTGCGGATATTGGCTTACGTCTGATTTTGGAGCCTCTAAGTTTGGACTACCTTGGTCGCCGTCCGAAGTCAATTTGGACTTGTTTGAGGTAGTGTATTGGTTTCCGAGTGACGTTGCAGCATACGGCGGGGTATTCAAAGTTTTTTCTGTTTTTTTGGCCTATATGGGAGCATTTAGTGAGGGCATAGGAGGAATCGCTTTTATTGTAGGTTTTCAAACACGCCTATTTTCTTTCTTGATGGCCTGTACAATGTTGGTCGCAGCTATATGTCAGCAATGGGATAATGGGCTATGGTCGATGATGCCTGCCTTAGGAATCCTTTGGGTAAGTATGTTTCACCTTATTCTTGGTAGTGGAAAATTTGGTATTGATTATCTAATTGCCAACAAGCAAGATATCCGAATAGGTGCTGCTACATTGGCTCCAATTATCTTGATTTTAGTAATGGCAGGCGTACAAGATACCAAACTACAAACCATTACAGTGCAAGTAACTTTACCGAAGAAAACCGCTGTTAAATCGATGGGGGTGAGAGGTGGCGACCAACCACTCAGCTGGGATACCGATTTGCCAATGAGGGAAGTAATAAAGGATTCCGTTTATACTACTCAGTTCCAAATCAATACAGGATTTAATTTTACCCGTATCAAATTTGCTCTTAATGGTGAAATAGAATTAAACGGTAAAGACAACAGAAAAATTAAATTAAGCGAAAATAGCACAAGTACGTCTTATAAAGCTGTTTATGACCAATAGAAACATGAGTTATCCCTAATTTAGCAATTGAGCGATTAGGTTAAAATTTATATTCCATCAGAGAGACGCAAGCATTGCGTCTCTCTGATTACTGGACAAATTTGAAGTTACTAGTTCAAGACTTAGTCTTGAACTCATTTTTTACACATTTTAAAAATGTTTTTTTTAAAATGTGTAAAAAAGTCGATACATCTGAATCAGACTTTCTC
>NZ_JBMLSD010000177.1:0-11144 GCF_049240685.1 Flectobacillus sp. | reverse complement strand
CAACAAGATTATAAATTATTCGTAGATAATTCTGCATGTACCATCGTTTTTCATAGCTGAATAAAAAAGTGAATATTTATATGCATTTAGAAATTTTATAGCGAATTGTTTTTATTTCATAGTTATTTAGTATATTGCATCGTAAATAATAGCAATTAGTGATAAAGTAAAAGGATTTACGAGCTTTATCACAATTTATTAGAGGAATATAAAATCTTTTTATATAAGATACTAAAAATAAACAAAGTAAGGATTATAATTCAGAAAGCTCGATGCTCGTAGTGTCGGGCTTTTTTGTTTTTATTTGTTAGGTTTTACTCAAAAAATAAGCAGCCCCAAGAATGATATATATCATTAAATAAAACCTATAAAAGTTTCTTTTTTGGATGTACTCTGGATTGTGTGGGTACAGGTTTCCTAATAATCCTTTAAGTTCTTTTATAAAATAAGGTTTAATATTGATACTCCAGTGAGTATCTTGATAAACAATCTTTCTAAATTGACTTCTGTATATACCCATAGGTAAACTCCAAGCCATCCAAATCCAAAATAAAAAGGTATTTATCATTTTTTAAGGTAATTTCTCAACGCTATTGTAACAAATACGATGATTGAGATGTTTTGGATTTATTATCAATAAAAAAAAAGGTAGAAATTCTACCTTTCTTCTTTTTATCTAATTCCTTTTTGGAATAATCTAGTTTAAGCTAAAATTTAGCTGATACAGTTTCTTCTTTTTCTTTTTATCCTCTGTAGAGCTTATACTTAACGAAACCATATCTTGGTCTGTCGAAGCACTATAACTTAGTTCGGTTGATGGCTGCTCGAGCCAATTTCTAGTTAAAATCTGAAATTGCTTAACTAATTGTTGAAACTGTGCTTTTACTTCTTCTTCATTTTCAGATTCAATGAGTACAGATTTGTAGCTGGCAGATTGTCCTTCATTTTCCAGTATAATTATGCCTGCTTTTCCTGAAATCAATTCTGCTTTTGCATTGTATTTATCTTGTCCCGTGGCTTTATCCAGAGCTTTGTCTTTACGAGCTACTTTAATTTTTTCGCCAGTTATTTCTTTAAATTTGTTTTTCTTGGCATTTAATAGGGCTTTAAAGTTCTTCGACAAAGAGGCATCAACTTTCGAATCTAATGCATTGGGCGCGTAAATAGTTTTGCGAATCGAATATTTACCTGTTTGACCAGCATCCATTGAGGTTGCTAGGAGTGTATAGGTACCAGTGCTAGGCGCTGTGAAGTGAAATTTGTTGAAACTATTCCCACCAAATGGATTTGCATCATAACTAAACTCTGTATTAACACTTTTGTTGGGGCTTTTCAAACCAAGCATTACTCTAAAATCGTTTGACTGGTGCTCTAGAATCATCTCTTCCCCTGCTTTCAGCGAGATTTTGTATGAATCATAATATTGCTTTTGTCCATTTTTGTTAGAGAACAAGTCTTTAGGCAATAGGCTTGCTACGATATAATCTTCCGCCTGTGTTTGATTGGCTTTAAGTGGATTTAGGTTTAACAAATTAGTAGAGTCAATAGCTACAGTGGCTTTGGAATTACCTTTTTTAGGCGTTTTCTTTTTCTGGGCAAATGTGGTTACAGATAGTAGCAATAGACTACTAATAAAAAGTACTTTTTTCATTCTTAAAGTTTTAAAGTTTTTCCAATTTGCAAATACTGACTTTCTGAACAAAGAAACAAGCAAAAAGTCGCTGATTTAATCTTGGGAATCGATTTACTATATCGATTATGAATTTATATGCACAACGGAAAAGCAAATAGTCTATTATTAAGAATTGTGTGTGTGGTATAAAATTCGAAGGTATTCCTGATTTTGAGAGGTTAGGTATTCTCACCACCTAAGATTCTAATGATGATAAAGCAAATGGATTCTCCCGTACAACATACTTGTGTTTTTTGATGCACTGCCCGAATCCTATTGCTTATCAGTCAATAAAAAGAAGTTACTAAATTACAGTATATCGCTTATTATGGCATAAATAAGTAACAACGTTTTCCTGCTTATCTGAAAATGACCTTAAGCGTTAGACGATAGACAAAAGTTCTTAAATACTTTTGAGGGAAAGATACCTCTACTAATATCTTATCTTGCACGCAATCACAAATCACTCAATTTGGTTTATTTTTCATGGATGAGTTTCAGAAATACTCCGTTGGTCCAGCCAAATCCGTCTTGATTAGGATATTCACCGCCGCCTCCTAGCAAACTTGTATTGACCACATTATATTTCTCGGTCATTTTTCCAGTTTGTTCGTAGACTTTTCTATTGTTTAGCAGCCAGGCCTCACGAACTTTACTAGCCAAAGTATCATGTTTGTACTGACGAAGCCCCTTGTAAGCAATCCATTGGAGAGGAGCCCAACCGTTTGGCGAATCCCATTGCTGTCCTGTCTGAAGTGTGGTAGTTACTAGTCCGCCATTTTTCAAAAACTTAGTTTCTAAACTCATTGCTACCGCTTTTGCTTGCTCCTGTGAAGCGATTTCAAAAAATAGGGGATAGGTACTTGCCAAAGATTCTACTTGTGTTTGTGTCTGTTGAATGAAATTGTAATCAAAAAAGAGTTGTTTTTCTTGGTTCCAGCATAGTTGTAAAATTGCACTTTTACGTTTTTGAGCTCGGTTGGCATATTTTTCCTGTTGTTCCATATCTCCTAGCTTCTGATATGTTTGTTCCAAAACCATTTCGATATGATAAAGCAAGCAGTTTAGGTCAATCGGAATAATTTGAGTAGTTACAATTTGCTCCAAATGCTTTCCATCTGCCAACCATCGGCTACTAAAGTCCCATCCCGATTCGGCGGCGGCTCTTAAATCTCTAAAAATTTCTGAAGATTTTCGAAGTGCCAAATGGGCAATTTCGATATCCTCTTTATAGGCCTCGGGTCGGGGAGTGTCCAAATCATCATAAAAACGATTCAAAAAGGCACCTTTTGGCCCTTTTACAACACGACGGTTTGCTTGCCATTCATTTTCCAAAGAATCATAGCCAGTCATCCAAAAATTATATTCTTTTTCGATGCTGGATAAATATTTCAGGTACAAATTGTTACTTGAATCTTCTTGTAGCAAAGCTACCATTAAGGTGAAAAAAGGGGGTTGTGAACGGCTAATATAATAGGCTCTATTACCATTGGGTATATGCCCTATGGTACCAATCAAGAAGGCAAAGTTGTCTACCATGTGCTCTATTAGGTCAAACCTACCACTTACAGACAAGCCTAACATGGTAAAGTAGGAATCCCAATAATAAATCTCTTGAAAGCGTCCACCGGGCACAATATAAGGATACGGCAAGGGTATCAAAGCTCCCCCCACTTGGTCGGGTTGTCGAGTAAGTACTTGCCAAAGCCCATCTATGTGTTGTTCGATAGGCTTTGAAGTATCACTGGTGTACAGTGTTGCCGGCTGTGTATTTAGTATAAAGTTGGACTCAATAAATTCCTTTAAATCAAATTGTACTAATTGTTTTTGGTCTCGATAAGTATTGAGAATTTGGTCTTTTTCAAACCGAGGCACACAATCGTTAAAAGTTTTGGAATCAGGAAAAATCCCGCTCAATTGTACGTCTTCGAATAATTCTTCGAACGCACTAAGCTCCAGATACTTGGCGTGCGTATTCATTTTTTAAGGTATTGTTTATAAAAAAATGGTTAATGGCTACCGCCACCTTTGCCAAAGTCGATGGGGTTGCTTTGGTAGCTAGTTTGTATTCTTTTGAAAAAAAACAAAAGCGTTATAAGAATTCCCATAGGAATTAATGAGAAGTAAAAGGCTGTCTGACCTCCAAATGCTTCGAAGATATGACCAGTAATAAATGAACCAGTGGTACCGCCGAGCGCAGAGAAAATAACAATAAGGCCAGACATTAGCGCATGTTGTTTTTGTGGTAAGGTACTTAAAATAATAGAATTTATAGCGGGATAGATAGGCGCAATCAGTAAACCAATCAGTGGAAATATAAAGGCAACAAGCGGGGCATTGCCCCAGCCTGTAATAGCTACATTTCCTAAATTTTGAGCAAGAGGCAATACCAAAATAACTAGACATCCTGCGGCAGTTATACAAATCGTTAGAACGATTAACCACGGAAACTTTCTTAACAAAATCCCTGCAAAAAAACGACCTAAGGCAGCTGAAGCAGTTAGGATACTGGCCATTTGCACGCTGAGCGTTGCAGGTAAATGAAGTACTTTATTGTTGAAGGTTGGCAACCAACTCATAATACTTTGCTCGATAAGCACATAAATAAAGGCACTTGCCACAAATACTAGCACCACCGGCACAATTGCCAAATGGAACATTTCACCAAAAGAACTAGTTTGGCTCGAAGTGTTGCGGCTCGTGGTTTCGGATACAGGAGTGGTGTATAATAACAAAAAAGCAATAATGGCTAAGCCTGCTAACCAATAATATACTTGTGTCCACGAACTTGAACTAGGATTTGTGTCATCGATAAAAAGACTAAAGATGAAGTTGCCTAGTAAAATGCCAATCATAAAAAATGATTCGATAAAGTTCATAAAACTAATATGCTCACCTTCGTCTTTGGTGACCAAACCGATGGTGGCATAAACAGAAACTTTTATTAAGGCAAATGAAATACCAACAGTGGCAAATAGTAACTTGGTCATCCAAAAGGAATTTATCAAAGGCATAGCAATACTTGCTGTTGCGACTAATGCCAAAGCCAATAGCATGGCTTTTTTATAACCCAATTCACCAATAAATGACGCCATACCAAACGACATAATCGCAATACTCAAATCCTTGAATGCCTCCAAAACTCCTGCGTAAGATTCGGAAACATGATAGGTAGCTTGTACCTGCAAGATTACCGTACCAACGCTGTTCAGAAGCATGGCAAATAAAAAGTAATTAATAAACAAGGATAGTTTGAGTCGCCAGTGAGCCATTGGGTCTTGTTTTATTGAGAAATAAAAGCGGACTGTTGGTCCGCTTTCTTAGATAAATTATATAAATGGTTAATGACGTACAAATTTAATCTGATTTTTGAGCGGATAACTACTCTTTTATTACTCAGTATTAGTACTGTATTAATATTTTTGTATAAAATTTTAAGATAAGTCGAATAATTGGGTATTATTTTTAGACTATCTAGTCAAAGTAATAAAGATACAATAAATATTTGTTGTCTGATAATGAGTGTTTTGTGTAGAAAATGTAATTTCGGTTTTAAGTTTTAAGATAAATCCATGAAAACAGGCTACGAAAGGATTCTGGCTGATGAGGGCAGTTCGTTTAGATTATTATATCAAAAAGTAAAAGCTGAGGATTTTGCTTGGGATTATCATTATCATCCCGAGATAGAAATTGTATGTGTATATGGAGGGAATGGGCGTCGGCATGTAGGTAATCATTTAAGTTATTATCAAGACGGCGATTTGGTATTGATAGGCTCGAGTGTGCCTCACGGCGGATTTGGCTTTGGAGCAGTAGGAGAGCACGAAGAGGTGGTTATTCAATTTATGCCAGACTTTTTGGGAGAAGATTTTTTAAAAAAACCAGAATTAAAAAATATCAAAAAGTTGTTTGAAAGAGGTTTGCAAGGAATAAAATTTACTGGTTTGACCAAACAACTCATAGCCCAAGAGTTACGCAAATTGACCGAAATTCTGCCTTTTCAGAGAATGATACATTTGCTTAATATTTTAGAAATTCTTGCTAAGTCGAATGAATATGAACTATTGAATAAAAGAGATACTCGGTATGATTTTGGGATGAGAGACCAGTTGCGTCTACGTAAAATTTATCAGTTCGTTGAAGAAAACTTTACTAATGAAATTGATATCCAGAAGGTTGCAGAGTTATCAAATTTGACTGTTCCTGCCTTTTGTAACTATTTTAAAAAGAACCTCAATCAAACCTTCACCGATTTTGTGAATGAATACAGAGTCAATCATGCTTGCAAATTGCTTCATCAAGGACGAACCGTAGCCGACGCTTGCTTTGAAAGCGGATTTAATAATGTATCTTATTTTGGGCGTGTATTCAAAAAATTGAAGCAAATACAACCCTCACAATTTGCTCAGATGAAGTAATATTATATTATTGTGTGAGTGCCAGTGCTTTTCGAAAATCGAATGTAGAAGGCAAAATTTTATAGGATTTTAGTACTTGAATGAGTTTTTCTTCTATCAAATGATTATCTGCCAAATTTGTAAAATACACCATCAGCAATTTTTGCTGTGGCAGCCAAAGTACCCCATTACTAAAACCCGAAGTACTTCCTGAATGATATAGTTCCCATGATTTCTCTTCTTGTGTAAAAAACCAACCAAGTCCGTATTTGAGAAAAGAATTTGACTTAGTACTTACCTGTATTTTTGATAACTCCTCAAAAAGATTGAATAAGGTATTGTTGACAAGTGACTCCTGCCAGATTCGATAATCCTTTAAATTTGTATAAATACAACCGTCTCCCTTGGTAGCACTTGTCACACTTTGATCAGCCGGAATAACTTGGTTGACGTTGCTTAGGGCATATCCTAAAGCCCGAAGCGGCATTTTTGAATTAGGATTATAGTAATAGGTGTTTTTTAATTTTAAGGGTTTGAAAATATTGTCCGTTACATATTGTTCAAACTTCATTCCTGTTACTATCTCCACGATTTGAGCCAACAAACAAAAACCCGAATTGCTATATTTGAATTCAGTGCCTGGTTCAAAATAAAGTTTATTTTCTGTAGCCAACAAACTTACAACATCTGCATCTTGGATTTGTGTTTGTCTGTTACTTGGGAGAAGACTCTCATAATCTAAAAGGCCAGAACTATGAGTTAGTAAGTGTTTGATTTTGATTCGATTAGATACTACCAAATCAAATTGAGGGAAGAATCTACTAAGTTTATCATCGTAGCTTATCAAACCTTGTTTTTCTAACAAGATGATTGCTGCTGCCGTAAACTGCTTGGATATGGAGGCAAGTCTAAAATTGGTAAATGGCGTATTTGCTAACTTTTGCGGTATATCTGCATAACCAATCCCTTTTTCGTACAATAACTTGTTGTTGTTAATAACCAAAAATGCACCTCCCACTTCTTTGCCTGCAAAATGGCTGGCAATAGTAGAATCTAAACTCTTTTTCAAAGACTGCCCCAACAAACTTTGAGTAAATAATAATAGAAGTAGAAGGTATCGCATAGGCTATCGTTGCTGTTTTATATTTCGAATTAAAGTTTCACAATATTGAATATCGGGTTCTGGGATTTTTACTTCTCCACGCATAATCTGGTAAAAATATTCATCAGAGGTAATGCCTAGATGAAGTTTATACATTTCTCTAAATCGATTTCTCTTTCTTCTCGAACCTTGCCCTGCAATATTTTTCCAAAGTCGAGTGATGTGAAGAGGCATGTAGTTGGTTTCCATAACAAAATTACAGTTTCTTAGATATTTATTGATATAAAGTTATCAAACGGGTTAAAAGTTAAGCGGTTAGGTAAAATAAATATCGGAATTGTACAAAAAGTAGCTGATAGAAAAAGGTATTTTAAATGACCAAAGTCATTCTGAAGACCAAACTATTCTGCCAACTTGCCGCCATAAATTTCAATGCTATCCCAACCTCAAAATTACGTACTTATGTCGATTACATCTGCTGAACACGCTCTCAAAGTTATTAAATCTGGCGATAAAGTTTATGTGCATAGTGTGGCAGGAGCGCCCCAACACTTGCTTCAAGAAATGGTAAAATGTGCCAATCATCTGCAAAATGTTGAAATTTATCATTTACATACCGAAGGCGATGCACCTTATACGAGACCCGAATTTGAGGGTATATTTCATACGAATGCCTTTTTTATTGGTAAAAATGTAAGAAAAGCGATTGCAGAAGGTCGTGGGAGTTACATTCCTGTTTTTCTCTCTGAAATTCCTCGTTTATTTCGTCAAAAAATCATCAATCTTGATGTGGCGCTTATCACGGTTTCAACACCCGATAAAAATGGGTTTTGTTCATTGGGAACGTCATTAGACGCTACTTTAGCAGCCTTAGAATCTGCCAAAATTGTCATTGCTCAGGTCAATCGCTTTATGCCTCGAACTTTAGGCGATAGCCAAATTCATGTGAGTAAAATTGATTATTTGGTACCTTTTGACCAACCGCTGCATCAAGTAACGTGGGGAACACCGTCTGATATTGAACAAAGAATTGGTAATAACGTAGCCTCTTTAGTAGAAGACGGTGCGACGCTACAAATGGGTATCGGAAGTATTCCTAATGCCGTTTTGGCCGCATTAGAAAATCATAAAGATTTAGGAATTCATACCGAAATGTTTTCTGATGGAATCATACCTTTAGTTGAAAAGGGAGTAATTACAGGACGTTTTAAGAAAAAACATCAAGGTAAAATAGTATCGACTTTCCTTTGTGGAACTCAAAAGCTGTATGATTTTGTAGATGACAATCCTTTAATCAGTATGTTGCCTGTGGATTATGTAAATGATACGGCAATTATTCGACAAAATCCAAAGGTTACTGCTATTAATAGCGCCATCGAAATAGATATTACTGGACAAATCTGCGCTGATAGTATCGGTTACAGAATGTACTCAGGTGTAGGAGGGCAAATGGATTTTATGCGTGGGGCTGGTTTGTCTGAAGGCGGAAAGCCAATCATTGCTTTGGCAGCAGGTACAAAAGATGGCGAGTCCAAAATTGTGTCACATTTGAAAGAGGGTGCTGGTGTAGTCACTACACGTGCGCATGTACATTATGTAGTTACCGAATTTGGGATTGCTTATTTGTATGGAAAGAATTTGGTAGAAAGAGCTAAAGAATTAATAAAAATCGCACACCCCGACCATCAAGAAAAATTAGAGCAAGAAGCTTTTGAACGTTTTAAACATCAATATTCGCAAGGAGTCTATATGTATGTTTAGTTAAATCTTGTTTGTCAGCTTTCGGAAAATATAGGACTATCCGAAAGCTGACAGACCATACCTAATAGCTAGTTGGTATAGATTTTTTGTTGAAAAACCTTTTTCTCGGCATATACCAAGTAGGCCGTAATAATGGTAGATAATACGAAATATACCCCTACAAAATAGCCAACTCCGCCCCAATATTGGTTCATTCCAAACCAATCCCTCAAATAGGCTATGAGACCTAAACCAATCATATTTTTTAATAATTCATACCAAAATGCATGTGGATTTAGATCCATCATTTCGGTATAAGCATACACGCTCAGAAAAATAAAACCGCCGTACACAAACATCAAAGGCGAGCCTATCTGTGCCAAATGACCAAAGAAATAGACAATCAAAGCAAAGGTGAAAAAGAATTGGATAAAAGACCAAGTGCTTAGTTTATTTGAAGTTTCAGGAGCATATTTTTGAAAATGATAAACATCCTCGATTTTGGCCAACGGAAATTTGTCTTTTACATCTTCTGGGCGCCAACCTGTTGGCATAAACCATATTCTTACTTTATCTACAAAATTTTTGGTATGCCAAGCATCTTGAATTAAAATCCAAATATGATGAAAATTGATTTTGATAGGATTCCAAGTCTGTACCGGAACAGTTACACCATAAACACATGGAACATCAGGTAATTCTTCTTGAAAAGTCCCAAACATTTTGTCCCAAATAATAAAAATCTGCGAATGGTTTTTATCAATATACTCAGGATTAATAGAGTGGTGTACTCGGTGGTGCGAGGGCGTAACCAAGATATTTTCGAGCCATCCCATACGCTTGATATAAGTGGTATGATACCAAAATTGAGCAAACAAATGCAAAGGAGCAACCGTAGCAATAACAATACTCGGCACTCCTAAGAGCGCGGCAGGCAGTAAAAATATCGTAAAGAAATTGATAAAAGTAGAGATACTTTGACGCAAAGCACAAGCCAAATTAAATTCCTCGCTGCTATGATGAATTAGGTGTTGATTCCAAAGAAAATTGATTTGGTGACTCAATCTATGCCCCCAGTACCCCGTAAAGTCTAAAGCAATAAAAGCCGTTATATAAATCGCCCAAGTAGATTCAAGATGGTAGATAGCCCAATGTGATACCATCCATTCGTAAGTGATGATAGAAATACTAAGGCCTAATACATCTTTGATGATATTGGTATAACCCGAACTCAAACTCGATAACATGTCCATTGCCTTGAAGCTATCCTTGTATTTGAGCCAGCCGTAGGTTTTTTCTAGTAATACCAAAAATAAAAAAATAGGCATCGCATAATTTAGAATTTGACCATACCTTTCCATACTATATACTATTAAAGAAGTGAATTAATGAACAGCGTTTATTGATTAAACGCTAATTTATCGAATAGTTAAATTTTTTCATAATATTTTACTATTTATTGGTTCTTTGAGAAAAATAAGATTTAAAGGAACAAAAAAGGCAGTCTCGAAAGACTGCCTTTATATAGTATTAATGCTGAATTATGAGTTGTGAAATATAAGATTCCAATTTTCAACACTATGTTTTCACCATCACTTAAATTTTATTTTGCACGATTACTTGAGTGTTTGAGCTTTCTGCAAAAATAGGTTTGCGGCTCTTTAGAACTTTTTGCCTACTGCTTGTAGCCTACAGCATCATTCTTACATGATTTTGATTACTTCGTACCAGATTTCACCACGGTTTAATACCGCTCTGTATTGGATACCATCTACTACATAATAAGTTTCGCCGTTAATCATCAATTTTTCGTATCCGCCCGGAATACTTTCGACCAATGCACCAAGCGGAGGAGCTACCGTAGCATATTCATTTCCATAAGGACGATAATAGGTTCCGTTGTAATAGTAATAATCTACATTTCGGATAACCACTCTTCGGCAGTCACGCGGTAACATGTTGACACGAATCCCTACTGGAGCTTGGCATACCACATATTCGGAGTTGTAAGGTTTGTAAAAAACGCCTTGATGATAAGCAAAGCGAATGCCCCCAAAGTTGATACTTAAATGTCCTGTAGGTAATGCATTGTAATGGGCATTGCGACTAGGAATATTTGCATATTGCCAGTTTGGACGAGTACGGTCTACTACCACAACTCGGTCTGGTCCACGGCGGTCATCGCGACGATATTCATCGCGACGATTGTCGTTTCGGCGAGAATAATCATCAC
>NZ_JBMLSD010000176.1:43835-46503 GCF_049240685.1 Flectobacillus sp. | reverse complement strand
AATCACTCATTCTCTCAACCACTCAATCATTTATAAATCTCTCAACATTTTTTCCAGAGCATCTAAGTCTTTAATATAGACTTCACGGGCTTTTGAGCCTTCGAATGGGCCTACAACGCCAGCCTTTTCTAATTGATCGATGATACGCCCAGCGCGGTTATAGCCTAATTTCAAACGACGCTGAATGAGTGATGTCGAGCCTTGTTGATGCGTAACTATCAACCTTGCGGCCTCCTCAAAATATTCATCTTTATCTTTTGAATCAAAGTCACCTTTTTCATTTCCACCACCAGAATCTCCTTCAAATTCAGGTAATAGATACGCAGAATCGTAGCCACTTTGCTCCCCAATAAATTCACAAACATCTTCTACTTCTGGGGTATCTACAAAGGCACACTGCAAACGAATGATATCAGAACCTGTCGAAAGTAGCATATCTCCCATCCCGACTAACTGTTCGGCACCGCCCGTGTCCAAAATAGTTCTCGAGTCAATTTTAGAAGTTACTTTAAAGGACAAACGAGCTGGGAAGTTGGCCTTGATTGTACCCGTAATAACGTTTACTGACGGACGCTGCGTGGCAATAACTAAGTGAATACCAATAGCACGAGCCAACTGCGCCAGACGAGCAATAGGTTGTTCTACTTCTTTACCAGCAGTCATCATCAAGTCGGCAAGCTCATCGACAACCAACACGATGTATGGCATAAAATAGTGCCCTTTATCTGGATTTAATCGACGATTGACAAACTTGGCATTATATTCTTTTAGGTTACGGCAACCAGCATCTTTCAACAAATTGTATCGATTATCCATTTCGATACACAAGGAATTGAGGGTATTTACAACCTTTTTGGTATCGGTAATAATCGCCTCTGCCGCATTGGGAAGCATAGCCAAGAAATGGCGTTCGATTTTGTTGAAAAGTGTTAATTCCACTTTTTTAGGGTCAACCAACACAAACTTTAATTGAGAAGGGTGTTTTTTATAAAGCAATGATGTCAAAATCATATTCAACCCTACCGACTTACCCTGACCTGTTGCCCCTGCCATCAAAAGGTGAGGCATCTTGGCAAGGTCAGTCATAAATATATCATTACTAATAGTTTTGCCGAGTACAATTGGTAAATCTGCTGTTGATTTTTGGAATTTTTCTGAACCAATTACCATTTTAACAGGAACCATCTCACGGTTTTTATTAGGAACTTCAATACCAATAGTACCTTTACCCGGAATAGGCGCAATAATACGAATCCCCAAGGCTGCCAATGCCAAGGAAATATCGTCTTCAAGGTTTTTGATTTTTGAAATCCTAACCCCTGCATCAGGAATAATTTCATAGAGCGTTACCGTTGGGCCAATCGTGGCCTTAATATCGGCAATCCCTATACCATAATGACCAAGTGTATCAACAATCTTATTCGAATTTGCCTTTAATTCATCCTGAGACACTTGAGCTTTCCCCATATCGTAATCCTTCAATAATGCGATAGTTGGAAACTGATAATGTGGTAAATCCAATGTTGGGTCATATAGCCCAAAGCGTTTTACCAACTCATCTCCTGCGTCATCTTTCGAACTTTCAATTTCAGGCATATCCTCCTCAATTTCTTCCTGCGTTTCGGGAAGTTCGTCTGCTAGGGCATTTTCAATTGTTAGAGAAACCTCTTTTCTAGGTGCACTCGTTGCAGGAACTGAGTTAGAATTTGCTTTTGCCTCTACGATTGGAGGTAAATAAGGGCGAATACTCTCTTCGTCTGCATTATCTTCTCTGAGTAAAAGTTCGTCATCCTCAAATTCTAAGTCGGGATTTTTAATCAGATTTTTTGTGCTTTTTGCGGTATCTTCCAAATCATCTCTGACACGGCGAATATTTTTTGCCTGACTAATATCATCGTCACTTTCCTGATTGGGTGAGTCGGATGCTGAAGGTGCCAACAAACGCTCTATCAAATTGCTGAGTACTTCGGTACCGTAGAAAAAAGATATGAATAAAACTAAGGCAAATAATATGACAAAAATCGTAAATGGCCCCATGAGGCTATCCATGTACTCATTGAAATAAAAGCCCATACCACCACACAAATCGCTCCAATTATCCGCAATATGTAGCGTAAATACCCAAAACCCTAAGAAGGTACTTCCCCACAGAATCGCAAAAATTGCGAGCTTGGTAAAACGCTCTAATGGAACCAGCGCTTTCTGAAAACCAATTTGTACTCCAGTAAAAAACGTTAATGGAACCAACCAAAATGCGGAAATCCCAAAATATCTTAGAACTATTAAATCAGCTAGTTTTGCGCCAAAAACCCCAAAAAAGTTTTTTGTTCTCTTACCTGTTTCCGACAAACTAGACAATGAATTATGGATTTCACTTTGATCTGCCTTTCCTGTAAAAAGATGAGAGAAAAAAGAGAAAAACATAAATATTGAAAACAACACTAACACACCACCAATTAGTAAACGTGCACGTTCGATACCTGAACCTCCAAAATCCAATTTGAATGGACTTGGCGAGGCCGAACGAGCTTTTTCCTTAGGTCGGTTTTGTTCTGGGTCTTTGGGAATATTTCTAGCCATAACATTTTAAATCTTTCGAAGTATGTTGGTCCTTCGAAATGATGATTTGAGATATTTCAACCTCTCGAATCTGATTAGAGTAAGGAAA